>DAVZIW010000069.1:0-7998 GCA_052273085.1 Candidatus Alloenteromonas sp. | reverse complement strand
TTCCTGACATATGGCCTACATCATTGAGCAAAGACGCTCTTGAAAAGAATAAAACTATTTATAAAAAAAGAATCGGCTCAGAATTTGATTACACCACTGATGATCAATACATTTATAAAGTAAAAGACTTGTCGCTAGATGATGTGATAATTATTAATAATATGATGCTTGATAGGGCAGATGAACTAGTTGGTTTTGTCGAAACATCAAAAATAATTCGTAGTTTGAACACATACAGAATCTGCTCAAAAGGCGGTGCTGGTCGGAATGACTATGACCCTTTAATAAAAGAATTGTATTCCCTTGGATATGATTTTGTTGATGATGCAAAGTGTTGTGAACTAGCAAGAAAGATGGATTATGGAAATTATCATTTTTCTGATGCAGAGCAAAAATACATAGATTATCGACTTGAATTTCGAAGATGATTGAAGAAGGAGGCTTAGGAAATGTTTGAGTATTTAAATGCTGTTGATAGGTCTGTTGTCAATAGATGCAACACTGTCGTCCGTAATATTAAGGCTGCTAGTAATTCATTCTACGACTCGTATTTAGATTTATTAGAAGAATTTATAAAGGAAATCGCTGAGGATAATGGCTTTGATATGACTGGGAAAACATGTGGGGCTATTATAAGGCAGACTGAAATTAAAGATTTTCTAATAAACAAAGTTGGGATAGATAAAAAGGTATATGAAAAATTAGGAGATTACATTCTTAAAATTAATAAGCATAAGCACCATTTAGAGAAGAATGTATCGATTGATATAGTTAAAAACTATATGGTGGTGTTTGATAATTTTGCTATTCAATACATTGCGTGCATGAAAACAGGAATTGAAACTAAACATGTTGACATGGACGAACTCGAACACCTTTTTGGTCAAACCGAAAGAGAAAATGAGAAGCTAAAAAATGAAGCGGAGAAACTCAAAAACGAATTAAAGGAAGTGATTGAGACAGAAAAGCTTTCAAGCGAAGCTATAGACAGTTACAAGAAAATAATTGCTGATAAAGAAATTGATACTCTTGAACTTGAAGAGCAAAACGAAGAACTTCATAAGCAAATTAGTGTTTTGAAAGATATCAAGCTCAGCTCAATGGAAGAGAAACTCAATAAAGTAATCAAACTTCTTACTGATTTAGAAGATTATCTAGTTGAAAGCAGAGCAGTATCTATGGCTGCTGGTTATGCGATAACAGGAAAGGGACAATTTCCTAAATATGTAGATGCTGCACGAGAAATAATGAATAAAGAAAAAAATAAATAGCGAAGAGAATAGAGGATAGTTTCTATCGTTGAAAGTAGATACTAATTTCTTCTATTCTTTTTTTGTTATACTAATTATGCATCGAATGTAATCCTTCGGAGCCTTGCGAAAGCTTAGCAAAGGAGGAAATTGCTGATGATGCAAAAAGTTTTAGACCATAACGGTTCTAAGATTAAAGAGGGCATCAAGAAAAGCGGTCTTACCCAAGCTAAGTTCGCCGAAATTATGGGCTACGATGAGCGTACCATAAGGAAGTGGATAAAAAACGGTGTCTATGACTACCGCTTGCTTTATAAGATTATCGATATCTTTGATTGCTCACTTGAAGAACTCACACATTAACCTGTGTGGGTCCTTTTTAGTTTTAGGAACTATCTGGGCCTAATATTCGAATATTTCTTTTCCTAAAATCTAGGTGTCATCTAGGAGGAACGGAATGATGCAAAATGAAATTAAGAAAAGATACTACAAGGTAATTGCAAAATGTGGACATGTTGGAAGAATGAATTATGTTCCAATTGCATTTCCGGTCGTAGCAGCTAACGGCAAAGAAGCTGCTGCCAGGGCTAGATTATTTCCACGTGTAAAACATGATGATAAATTTGCTATACTTCAATGTAGTAAAATAAATAAAGAGGAATTTGAAACATTATTGGATATAACTAAAAAAGACCCGTATCTCTCTTGTAAAAATAGACAACAGCAAAGAGAAATAAAAGACTTTGATAAAAGAATAATGAAAGAAGAATCTGTTGTAAGGAAAAGAAAAGAGGAAAAACCATTTTCGAGACAGTTTTTAAAATACAAAAGATACGACAGGTACAACAATTCAATGGAGGCTTATTGATATGGGATACATTTATATCAATTCGATTGTATTCAATCGTAGTCTTGTTGATGGTCCTGGGCTTAGAAGTTTAATCTTTATGCAAGGATGTGACCTACGTTGCAAAGGATGTCAAAACAGATCAACATGGAAGCAAAATGTCGGCAACAAATATGACATTGATGAATTGGTTGAAATAATTAGAAAAAGATCAATAAACAAAAAGATAACAATCACTGGTGGGGAGCCATTAGTCCAAAAAGAGGCTTTGGTAGAGTTGGTGTCTAAGCTAAAAGATTTCGATATAGCTCTATACACTGGGCATGATAAAACTGATGTTCCACTCGAAGTTTTAAACATAATCACGTATTTAAAATATGGGCCGTTCATACTTTCATTAAAGACCACAACAACGCCATATGTTGGCTCAACTAATCAAATATTTGAAAGGATTAAAAAGCAAATATGAAACAAAGTTCAAATGAAAATGCCGCAAACAGAAATAGTTATGTAGGCGATGTATATACTGTAGGTGAACATAAAGTAAAAAATGAAATCTTAAGCTCTTTGCCTTCAAAATGGGCCAAATTACATAATGATGGCTACATTCACATCCACGATTTAGACGCTTATGGATTAACTTATAATTGCCTTACTTTCAATTTTGAGTGGTTTGATGTTCATCCATATGTGGGTCTTTCAGATCAAGAAAAAATCATCCACTTGTTTGACTATTTTAAGATGCTGATAACTGAGCTTGGCAACGAGCAATCGGGAGGAATGGCTTTTGCAAATTTTGATAACGAGGTCAGAGATATCCTAAATAAGGTTAAAGTCGAAGATAATGTAGCTAATAGAGAAACACTAAGAATCTGTATAAAGGAATTTATTTTATGGTGCAACAAGAACCATACGAGAATGGGGCAAACAAGTTATTATGTCACCTTAAATATTGGACTAGCGAATGATTCTATGTCCCGCTTCATTGCGTCAACCGTCATTGATGAATTCGAAAAGGCTGGTGATATGGTTTATAAGCCTAACATTGTTTTTAAAGTTCATGAAGGTGTGAATAGGAATGAGGTAGATTCAAATTATTCTCTATACAAGAAAGCTTTACTGTGTACTGCCAAAAAGATGATACCTACTTATTTGCTATGTGATTGTGAAGAAGATAAAAATATCGATCCTAGTCTTTTATCGGTTATGGGATGCAGAACTAGAGTCGTAGATGATCTTTTCAAGAAAAAAGGTGCAATTGGCAGGGGAAATATATCAAATATATCCATTAATCTTCCTAAGATTGCACTAGAAATTGATAAGGAATTTAGAAACTCATCAATAGATGAAAAATTCGAGACCTTTAAGAAAAGATGGCTAGATATCGCACAAGTGGTCAAAGATATTCTAATTGATCGATATCGGAAGACTAATTCGAGACAGAAAGAAGATTTCCCAACTAATTGTTCAAACAACTTGTGGTGTGAGAATTTTTCAAAAACCTTGACATTAGAAAACATTTTTAAACATGGCACTTTATCAATCGGTTTTATAGGACTTAGTGAAGCGATGGAAGTTATGACTGGTGATAAATTTTATAAAAAGCCAGAAAATTTGATTCTTGCTACTGCCTTAATAAAATACATGCGAGATTATTGTGACTTTCTAAAAAAAGAGTTTAAGTTGAATTTCTCTCTTTTAGCAACTAGCGGTGAACTTATAAGCGGTAGATTCATTGAAATCGATAAGAAGGAATTCACGCCAATGGTCGATATATTCAGCAAAGGCTATTACACGAACTCATTCCATGTTGATGTTGATTCCAATCTTCCAGCATACAAGAAGATCCAGATTGAGGGATTGTTTCATTCTTTCTGCAATGGCGGTTCTATTACTTATGTTGAATTAAATGAAGCACCTATCGAAAATGATGAAGGTTTATCCGAATTAGTCGAAATTGCTATTGAATCAGGCGTTCATTATTTAGGATTTAATTTCCCTAAAGATGTATGTAATGATTGCCACACCTCAGGAATTTTCGATAAATGTCCTAATTGCCATAGTGAGAACATTACTAGAATCAGAAGAGTAAGTGGTTATCTCGAAATTCTTGACGGCTTTACTACTGGTAAGAAAAACGAAGTAAAGAAAAGGAGAGGCAACTAGTATGCAATACTACATTTCTGATATCCATTTCCGCGATCAAAAGGTTTTTGATAAATGCCATAAAATCGACACTTTCGAGAATCTAGATATTTATGAAGATAAAATAATTTCCAATTGGAACGAAAAAGTAAATGACAATGATGATGTTTATTTGCTTGGAGATATTGCTGATGATAACTTCAATGCTATTCCACTATTGAAATTGTTAAAAGGGAATAAGTATTTAGTTGTTGGTAATCACGATTTGAAAATGCTTCCTGTTTATAGAAATTCATCAATTTTTAAAGAGGTTAAGGACGATATGCTTATAGATGACTGTAATAGAAAAGTACATCTTTGTCATTATCCTATTATGGATTGGATGGAATTTAATCGTGGCGGATATTTGATTTATGGGCACATTCATAACAAAACAATCGCCAACGGTTATGCTTATGGTCAAATTAAGGATTATTATCGTGATAAATTAGCATTCAATTGTGGTGTTGATGTCATTGGTTATACCCCAAGAACATTAGATGAGTTGATTGAACTAAAAAGGAGAAACGTAGATGCGCCATATATCAATTGAAGGAATGGACGGAGTTGGTAAAACAACCACTTGTGAATTATTAGCAAAAGAGACTGGATTCGAGTTTATCGAAAAGCCATTGCACTATCTATTTGATGATAGTGATAGTTTCGATAATTATTTAAAAATCAGAGACAAGGTCAATAAAGATCCTGATAGAAATTTCACCTCCTTGTTTTATGGCTTAGGAAGTGTTTATCTATACGATTTATTTAAGGATAGAAATATTATTACTGATCGACATCTCGCTTCAAATTACGCTTGGAGCGGTGCAGACTATAACCAGGATGTTTATGATTTCTTGGTAAGAAAACTAGGAAAACCAGAACTAACAGTCATTTTATATGCTGATAAAGAAACAATAAAAAAGCGTTTGTTGAGTAGAAACTTAAATGATTCTGATTTAAGAAAATTAGATTTAGCAGCTGATATTTATAAAAAAATGATTGAGTTTTGTAAGAATTTTAACTTTCCTTTCCTCATTATTGATGTCAAGGATAAAACTCCTGAAAAAATTGTAGCTGTAATTTTAGAGAGGATCAAAAATGGAGACTAAGGCATTAGAAGAATTAAGAATATCAAAGGATTTAAAGTATGTTGCTCTCTATTGGGCCTTAGGCTTTAATGAGGTTGAAGAAGGTTTGTTTGTAAAGTCATATGGCAGTTGTAAAATTAAAATATTAGCTGATGAGAGAAAGGCCATATTGTCCTCAAATATATCCATATTGCATGGTTCATATCTCCCACTTGAAAAACATGGTGACTTTGTTATTTTGGAATGCTTGGATTATTTGCTCAGTAATGGATATAAACCCGAAGAGATAATAGTCGATTTAGATAACGAATATGATATCTACTGCAAAAACATTTATTTCAAATGTAAGGAATGGGAAGTCAATTTCGATGAGAGTCAGTATATTAAGCCTAAAGAGAATACATACATTGCGGTTTATTATCGTTCAAGACTTATAAGTGGAATGATTGATCGTTCATACATTGCTTTTAATGGTGATGGTATAGCTTATAATGCCGGAATTGAGAAACACAAGCTTATCCAAATCAGCAATACACCCGTTGAATCTAAAGACTTTGAAATAAAGGGTAATAAAATTACTAAATATTTAGGTCACAATAAAAAAGTCGTCATACCAGAAGGAATAGTTGAACTAGATTCATGCTTATTTTGGGACAATCAGGAGATCGAAGAAGTTATGTTTCCTGAATCTTTAAGGATTTTAGGAGGAGATACTTTTTATAAATGTGAACATCTAAGGCATATCGTAATCACAAAAAATATCGAGAAGATGGGAAATAATCCATTTGCCGGATGTCCTAATTTAACTTTAGAGAATGAATCCCCGAGCTATGATTTGATAGATGGTGTTTTCTTTGACAAGAAGAGAACTCTTATCTACTTCCCAATAAAATCCGATCTAAAGAAATATATAATTCCTGAAGGCACTAAAGTAATAGGCAAGCATTCCTTCTATATGTGCTCCAATTTAGAAGAAATCGTGATTCCATCGACTATTTTACATATGGAAAACAACCCATTTTCATCGTGCTCAAGGTTAAAAATAAGCAATAATAGGTCTTCATATAAAATTTGTGATGGTGTTATTTATAATCCATTTGGTACAGAAATCATCGGTGTTTTAGAAACTACAAGGACTGATTGTTTGATAATTAAAGAGGGCACCAAATCCATCAATCGAAATAGCTTCTATAACTGCCATGGGATTAAGAAAGTTATATTGCCTAGTTCATTAGAAAGAATCGGTTACAATCCTTTTGTTGGCTGCTCAAATATTGAGTTTGAATCAAAGACAGACAAATTTCATATCAGTGATGGTGTCTTGTATTCGGCCGACTATTCAAAGCTAATATGTTATCCATCAAAATTATGTTATGGTGATATTCATCTAAGAGATGAAGTAAGAACATTAGAAAGAGGTGCTTTTTCTGGTTGTGAAGGAATGGTTTCTATCAGTCTAAAAAACGTCACAACCATAGGAAAATCATGCTTCACCAATTGTAACAGATTAAAAGAAATTTATTGTTCAGACTTAGTCAAATACATCGGTGAATGGGCCTTTGCTCATTGTTCGCAACTTCAGAGAATATCAGTTTCAAATGAATGCTTTATTGATCGTAATGCGTTTTTAAATACTTCGGTTGCCATAAAAAGAAGAAGCGAAAAGGAAAATTATTTAATTGAATCTGATAATCTTTATAGTCTTATGTCCTTGAATGAAATATATGAAGGAAAGGTTGATTCAATTTTGATTGACCCGCCTTACAATTCACACATTGACTACATTGAATATCAAGATGAAAATTTTGATGGTGGCTATTTATCATTTATGAAAAGTCGAATTCTTTTGGCTTACAAATTGCTATCCGATAAAGGCTTTATGATTGTAAACATCGATGAAGGTGGAAAAGAAGATATAGTCTCGATTTGCAAAAGTGTTTTTGGCCGCAGAAATGTTAAGATTCATCGTTGGACAAAACTAGATAAGTACTTTGATCAAAATAAAGAGATCAAAAAAGGTAAGAAGGTTGTTAAAGATGAATTTGTTATAGTTTGCAAAAAGTCTTCTCAAGCTATCTTAAAAAATATCATGCAACCCTATTTTGAAAATGGTGTTTATAAAGAAAGAGAAGCTGAATTTCCGTATTGCTTTGTTCATTTTGGAACCACATCTTCTGCAAAAGATGAACTAGCTTCTTTGTTTGGGAGCAGAAGTTATTTTTCAACACCAAAACCAGTAAAGTTAATTAAAGAGTTTGTAAGAGCAACAACAGATAAAGATTCAATCGTACTAGACTTCTTTGCTGGCAGTGGAACTACTGGACAGGCAGTTGATGAATTGAATAAGGAAGATGGTGGAAGGAGAACGTTCATTTTAGTTTCTAATGCTGAATCTAATATTTGTCAAAATGTAACCAAAAAGAGATTAGAAATGGTCGGAACTGAATTTGTCTTCTTATCATAATTAATGAAACGTTTTTTTAACTCTATTTTTACAATGCCAAGCACTAAAACCACCGATTTCCCAATTTTATTTTGTATCATTTATATCGTTCTAGGGCAAATAGAATGAATAGGTTTAATACTAAAAGAGGTATTAAGCCTTTTATTTTTGTACTATAAGCATAAT
>DAVZIW010000068.1:0-8016 GCA_052273085.1 Candidatus Alloenteromonas sp. | reverse complement strand
AAAATTTCCGTACACAGAGGCACGGAAATCATTAAAAATTGATGCGTAATGACTAGGTCGTCACTGGCGAATTGCTAAACCAAGATAGTTAGTTATAATGTAACTAAAAGTGAATAAAAGGTAAGCATTTTGGCAGTTACAACCCCACTCCATGTACTCCTGGTTTGTCAAATTTCGAGAGAAAGGGCATGTTGAACCTACAACATAGTGGAGAAGCCAAATAATAAATAAAAACCGGAAGTTATTAGTTCCGGCATAATATGCAAGTGGTTGCGGGAGATGGATTTGAACCACCGACCTCCAGGTTATGGGCCTGGCGAGCTACCAAGCTGCTCCATCCCGCGATGCTTTGCCTTTCGGCTTGATTACTATACTCTCAGATAAATATAGTTGCAAGTGTTAGTTTTTCTAAAAAAGTCCCTAGCATTGAGAATTTATCCTCCGAGAACTGACAAACTAAATGCAACTTTATAGTCGAAAACTGCTTTTAGTTGGAAAAACCTCTTTTGAAGTATGATATTTATGGTTCTCCCCAGAACTAAATATCCATAAACAAAGGAGGTATTTTTATTATATGGGTAAAAACAAAGGAAAGCAGTTCAATATTGAAAAAGGAGCAATGCTTTCTAGATTGATTGATAAAGGCAACAAGGCTAAAGAAATTGGGGAAGCCTTAGGCATGGATTCCACTTCGGTTTCTAGATAAGCAAAAAGAAATCGTATCAAAGTCAAGGAAGAAGAAGATGGAGGAACTCTATGCCTGGGATGCCATCTATGGGTCAAGGTAAGAACTTTAGTAACGGCAATGGTGGTAGAGGACTCGGAACTAAGGGAGGCAAAATCTCCTTAAGAGATGAAATCGATGCTATAATTAAAAAAGATCCCTTGTTGAAACAATTAGTTGATTCAAATGTTAAAATCAATTTGAAAGAAGTTGTGTTTACAGCGAAAGACAAGAGTGGACAGGTTGTTTGGCTTGAAAAAGGCGATCAAGATGTCGGCCTTACCCATATTATGAAGCACGAAAGTGACTTTGTTGCAAAACACAACATATCAAAAGGACAACTAACGCCGCATCTCAAAAATGTCGTTTCAAAAGGTAAGGTAGTTAGCTCTAGATTAGTAACTCTACATAATGGGCGAAAAGGTCTAGAAAAAATTTACCTTTATAAGGGAAAATATTATACATTGGGAGCAATAGGTACTAATGGATTTATTGTTTCTATGTATCCAATTGATGGAGGCGAATAATTATGAAAACTATTACATTAGAATTAGATTTCTTGATTGGACCAATTGTTAAAGACGTTTTTAGCGTTAGTAAAAATAAACTAGTTACAGGTGTTGGTGTTATTGACAATAGCCGATTAATAAATGAATTAAACGATAAGATTAGCTCTTTATATAGCTCTTTTTATGATTTTGATTCTAATGACAAACCATGCGAATTCAATGCCAAAGCAGCAAAAGAACACAAAGAGGAACTATCAATTTTAATTAGCGAATTATTATCAGAATTAAATCGATTAAATGATGGTACATTCGAAATTATTAATAAAATCAATCTTGATTGGTAATTCTACCTTAACACCGGCAATGTTGAAACCGTTTATCCAAAAAATTGTCATTATAACATTATTTGTTTCCACACATTTATGATGTTATTTGTTTCCGTCGCGCAATCACCCTAGGGAGATTTTTTATGACGTTATTTGTTTCCGGTTAATTGTCGCCTACCATTCAATCGGGAGACCATCAACATGAACAAACTGAACAGCAAATACGTCGAATCGGTCGTCAAAAAGCGGCAGAGGGCAAAATCGTCGCGGTTCACGGAGGAAAACTCTGGAACAAGGTCCGAATCGAGAAAAGGCAGGAGACGAGGGGCACAAAAAAGGAAGGTCGGAAGGCCAATGTGGAAGCCGGGGCCGAATCACCCGTGGAAAAGAATGGTGATTTCAACCAAGAAAAAACATGGAAACAAATAACGTCATAGCGACAGTGTTAGTTTTTCTAAAAAAGTCTCTAGCATTGAGAATTTATCCTTATATATACCTTATATTATATATACACATATTGTATCCATTTGCAGTCTAATAGACCCTATAACTCTAAAACTAGTAGAAGAAGTAAATTATCTTATGTAAAATACATCTAGGAAAAATTAATTATGACTATTACTTTTGTTTGCGATGTGCTAGGGGAAGAAAATAATGGCACGACTATCGCCACTATGAATGTTATTAGGGCCATGAAAGAAAAAGGACATACTGTTCGTATAGTTTGTCCAGATGAAGATAAAATTGGAAAAGAAGGATATTATGTAGTCCATCCAATCAATTTTGGTGCCTTTAATAATTATGTAAAAAAGAATGGGGTAGTGCTTTCTTCTACTAAGGATATGGATGTAGTAAAAGAAGCCTTGACTGGTGCGGATATCGTCCACTTCAATTTCTGTGGATTCTTATCTTGTACAGTTGTTGATATAGCACATTCTATGGGTATACCTTGTACGGCAAGTCTACATACCCAAGCCGAGAATTTTACTAATCATTTTGGATTAGACCACTCCGAAGTCGTTAATGATGGATTATACAAATTCCTTTATAAGAAACTGTTCTCTAAAGTCGATGCGATTCATTATCCATCTCAGTTTATCCATGATTTATTCGAGAAGAAGAATAAATTCCATGGGAAAGGATATGTAATATCTAATGGGATACAAAGCTATTTCAAAAGGATAGAAGAGCCTCGTCCAAAGGAATTAGAAAATAAATATGTAATCGTCTATACGGCCAGATATTCAAAAGAAAAAGTCCATAAGGTCTTAGTAAAGGCCATGAAATATTCTAAGCATAGGAAAGATATAATACTTATTCTTCCTGGAGCTGGCCCATTAGAAAATAAGATTAGGAAGTGGGGGGAGAAATACTGCGTCAACCCACCTGTACTAGGATTCCATTCTAGGGAAGACATGGTAAAGATACTAAATCTAGCTGATTTATATTGCCATGTTGGTAGAGTCGATATCGAGCCAGTTTCTTGTCTAGAAGCTATTTCAGTTGGCATTTGCCCAGTATTAACTGATTCTAAATTATCTAGCGTTTCTTCTTTTGCTATCGATGAACGCAATATATTTAAACATGGCAATTCAAAAGACCTTGCCTCTAAAATCGATTATTGGCTAGACCACGAACAAGAAAGAAAGCAATGTGCCGATTCTTATCTAGGATTTGCCAAAAGATTTGATTTTGCTACCTCGATGAACAAAATGGAAAACATGTTCCTAGAAACAATAAAGAAATATAAAGAAAAACAAAAGAAATAAAATGAAACCAAAGAAAATAGTCTATTATAAAGATCCTCTAAATGATGAATTCTCGGGGACCAAAATAAAAAGAAAGCCACTTCCGGAGAATTATAAATATGTACATAAGAATATTTTTTACCGTGCCTTTGCCTGGTTTTTCTATTATATAATCGCCCTTCCTATTATTTGGTTTGTACTTAAATTCATTTTCCATTATAAGGTAAAGGGGAATAAACGTATTAGGGGCATCATGAATAGTGGTGTCTTTTTCTATGGTAACCATACTTCTATTAGCGATGCCTTAATCGCCCAGGCTCTAGTTTCTAGAGGCAAAAGGACATATATAGTTGCTAATCAAGATTCAACTTCAATCTCAGGGATTAGGTGGCTAGTAAGTATGCTAGGATGCATACCTACTCCAGAAAACGGGAATGAATCTGCTAAATTTGTCGATGCTATAAAATATAGGATAAAGCAAAGATGTGGGATAATGATATTCCCTGAAGCCCATATCTGGCCTTATTCCACCCATATCCGTCCATTCCCTGATTCTAGCTTTATATATCCAAGTGAATTAGGAACCCCAGTAGTCGCGATTTGTACTACTTATCGTTCTAGAAAGATATTTAAGAATAGACCTCCTCTTCCTACTATCCATGTATCTAGGCCATTCTTCCCTAATATGGCCTTATCAATTCCAGAAAGAAAGAAGGAATTAAGGCAAAAAGTATATGATTTCCTATTGGATGTCGCATCTAGTGAGGAGAATGTAGAATATATTTCTTATATAAAGGCAAAAGAATAGAAAGCATCTTGCTTTAAGAAAATAAAAAATAATTTATAATAAAGTTATCGAAAGGAAAATAATTATGGAATTAAAAGGATCTAAAACCGAACAATGCCTTATGCAAGCCTTCGCAGGTGAATCCCAAGCCAGGAATAAATATACCTACTTTGCTTCTAAGGCCAAAAAAGAAGGCTATGAACAAATAGCTGCCCTCTTTTTGGAAACTGCCGACAATGAGAAAGAACACGCCAAGATGTGGTTCAAATATCTTGAAGGCGGAGATATTAAATCAACTGAAGAAAACCTAGAAGCTGCAGCTGGTGGGGAAAATTATGAATGGACCGAAATGTATCCTGAATTTGCCCGCGTTGCAGAAAGCGAAGGCTTCACTGAAATCGCTGCTAAATTTAGATTAGTCGCCGAAATTGAAAAGCATCACGAAGAAAGATATAAGAAATTACTAAATTCAGTCAAGACTGGAGTAGTATTCGTGTCTAATGATGTTGCTGTTTGGAAATGCAGGAATTGCGGACACATTGTCGTTGGCAAATATGCCCCTGAAATCTGCCCAGTCTGCAAACATCCAAAAGCTTTCTTTGAGCTAAATGCAACTAACTATTAATATCTAGATTTAATGGTAATAATTGACCCTTGCTATATAATAGTAAGGGTCTTTTTTTGATTGGAGATTTATGGATATTGCCTTTATTGTCTTAACTATTTTGATTGGATTAGTTTTTCTTTTCTTGCTTTTGCTTCTTTCGTTCCAATTCATCTTTATTATATTCGCCCCTTTAAAGCCGAAGAAATTCAAGGCTCATGAATCTAAAACTAGGTTTGCTATTATTATCCCTGCCCATAATGAAGAATCAGTTATATCTAATTCGGTAAAGAATTTGCTTAATAATATCGATTATCCTAAAGATTTATATGATGTATATGTCTGCGCGGATAATTGTAATGATTCAACTTATTCTTTAGCAAAAGAAGCTGGGGCGATTGTCTATGAAAGAACTTGCGATGATCCAAATAAAAAGAGGGCTGCCTATCCAATAAAATTACTTATCGAAAAAGTATTACAGGCAGATAAATATGATGCAGTTATTAAGTTTGATGCTGATAATTTGCCGTGCAAAGAATTCCTTTTAATGATGAATGATGCAATTCTAGAAGGAGTCAATATTGCTAGGGCACATGAAGCCCCATCGAATATGGGACAAAATTTATGGAGCTCGGTATCTAGCTGTTATTATGCTAGAGATTCTAGATTAGCATGCAATTTCAGGGAAAGGATGAATTGGAATTCCATGATTTCCGGGGCCGGGATGATGGTTACTACCAAAGTATTAAAAGAAATCGGCGGCTGGGATGCACTTTCAGGGATCGATGATGCTGAATTTGCCGTTAAAAGGATGCTAGGTAAATACCATATCAATTACATTTCAGATGCTATCGTTTACGAAGATCAACCTTCATCTAGAAAAGATTCGGCGAATAGGAATGCTAGGATGGCTAATGCCTTAAATAAATTATATTTTGGGGAAGGGATGAAGTTACTTGGAATGTTTTTTAAAACAGGGAAACTGACTTATCTAGATATGTGGTGTCAGCTTTCTTTTGTCCCTCTTCCTTTAGCTTTATCTATTTCTATTCCGATTTATCTAGCTTTCTATTTCATTACCTTAGGATTAGAAGCAGGGGGGATCCATATTTATTCTTGGATGTTTACTCCTGGATTAGAGGGAACTGCTTTCTTAACTATTAAGTGGACTTTAATAGCAGCTTTAATTGCCTTAGGATTATTTTATATATTATGGACATATCAATCTTGGCTAGGAGTATATCTAGATAGAAAGATATTAGGCAAGAATTGGTATAAAGATGCAGCTAAAGGCATTTGGCTTGGGGCCTTTGCTATGATTGTCTATGGATTTAGCGTGACTGATGGAACTAGCAAGAAGAAAGTAAAATGGGCTTCAATTAAACGTAATCCACAGAATAACAATAAAAAATAATAGGCTAGCGGACTGCTAAACTATTCAAATTTCGTTAAAACTCTTTTATTAGTCGATTTCATTTGTATAATATAAATGCATGGCCAGAGAGATACTGGTTGCGGGGAAACCCGCTTTTTTTATTTATCCTCAATAATATCTTTTCTTGCTATCTTTATCTAATTTGCGGTTATAGGATATTTCAAATGCGATTACGGAGATTAAAGATAAGATCATCATTAGATAATAAGTCAATGCTCTCCATAATAATGATATGACAACATGATCAATATTAGATTTACCAGTTACAGCCCTTGCTACAATCGCGAAAGCCATTTCAATTCCCCCGGTTCCACCTGGAGTAGGGACCCAGCATACTGCAGCAGAAGCAAAAGCAGTGGCAAATCCACTTTGAATAAATTTATCTATCCCGATGGAATTTTCTACCATGACTGACTTAATGATAAAAAATGGTAAGGAGAAATATATTCCATATACGACTAATTTGACTAAAGTAGCCAATAATACTGCCTTTTTATGTTTGAATAATTCTTTAGTAGTAGACTGAACATTATTGCAATAGGCTTCAAAAGAAGGAATCTTAGGTCCAAGGAATTTATTAATAAACTTAGCCTTGCAAAGCCATTTGGCTATTTTAATAAGACAATCGGCTAATCCTTTATTTAGACCTAGGCAACATACAAAGGCTAGGAATCCTAGATTAAATATATAACCTACAATTGCTAAAGATACAAAGGTCCAATATGCAGTTTCAGGTGAGCCAGGGAAGCTAGACAAAGAATAACTCATGATTGCATCAGAGAAAGAAGGATAGAATATAAGTGCTAATACTTCATATAGATTAAGTACAATTAGATAGATAATAAAATTAGATAATACTAATCCAGTGGCTGTAGCAGCTTTCATACCCTTCTTGGTAAAATCATATATTTGGATAGGTTGTCCTCCTGCTGCAAAAGGAGTGACCCCATTAAAGAAATGCTCCCCAGCCCCAATTAAAAGAGCATCGCTAGTAGAAGTGTTCTTATCAAATGATTTAGATAATATTAATAATGGGACTGGATATAGTATAAAAAATAATAAGGCTGCTAAAACTGAATATATAAGCCAAACATAATTAGTCCCATTAGCAATATTAGAAAGCGTTTTATACATTTCTTTTATATCGCTCATTGAGAAAAGAACTGAAAAGAAAACTATCATGACCATCAAGAAGAATATTATTGATGATATAAGCTTCTTTTTATTCTTTTTCGATTTAGGGTTATCAAGTTTATCTAATTCGTTTTCTATATCTTTATTATATATAGGGTCTTTATTATCTAAGTTATTCATATTTTTAATGGCTATATATTCTCTTTTTTTATTCAATTAGTCAAATTTTTAAGGTAAAAAAGGCTCAATTAAGGGCAAAAACGAATAATTGTAGTGAAAAGTAAAAAATAGTCTTGATTTATTGCCCGCTTTTATCGATAATATTCAAGCGCTTAGGTGACTATGGACCATTGGTGTAGCGGCCTAACATGTCTCCCTGTCACGGAGAAGACCACGAGTTCGAATCTCGTATGGTCCGCCAAGTGGCCCGATAGCTCAGTTGGTAGAGCAAGGGACTGAAAATCCCTGTGTCGGCGGTTCGATTCCGCCTTGGGCCACCATCTAAGCAAAATGTTCCTCGATTGAAAGATTGAGGATTTTTTTCTTTCTAGGCCCATTTATTTGAAATTGATCAGAAGTTCGAACTCTCGAACGTATCTATTTAATAATCTTAAAGCAGTGGGAATCCTATCCTATATATGTAAGCGTAAAAGATTTCCAGACTCGAACCGAAGAACCTCTTGGAACAGAATAAAGATCAGGAGGAATAGAAGAGATGAAAAGTAACGAATATCTGGAAGAATTTAAAA
>DAVZIW010000067.1:0-8053 GCA_052273085.1 Candidatus Alloenteromonas sp. | reverse complement strand
ACCCAGTCGGATATGACTCCGATGCCAATATGTTCATCTCCCAATTCGCCCAAAGGGGAATCGACTATACTGCAGTGGGGGATTCTAATGATCCATCTACCCAATATCTATTCAACAATGACCAAGCCAAGACCTTCCTTACTGAAGTCGTTGGATATGTTAAGGAAAAATTATTGATTACCAAGAACTCTCTCGGTGGTTCTAAATATACAAACGAATACTTCAATAACCTAAAGTCTGCCATGAGCATTGGCTCTACCGGTGGATCTAGCTATAACGTATCCGCTAACTTCAGGGTCAAACTTGCCCCAGTACCATATGCTGATGGCAAACAACCGAAATACATCCAACAAGGTCCATCAATCTGTTTCTTCAATAACGATGACCCATACATCCATAAGGGTGCCTGGCTATTCTACAAATTATTAGCAGATCCAACCTACAATGCTGAATTGGCCTTGGAAAATTCCTATGACCCAGTCAGACAATCTTCCTTCTCTAGCAAGGCCTATGCTCAATGGATTGCAAAACATGATGAAGATTTGAAGTATGATATCCCATATCATACCAAGGATTTAAGGGACAAATACATGGTTTCTCCAGTATTCGTCGGTTCCGATACCGCTAGAAGCGAAATGGAAAAACTTGTTGGTAAGGTAGTCAATTCCAACTATTCAATCGACGAAGCCCTAAAGACTGCTTATGATGCCTGCTCCGCTGGCTATTAATATTAGGAGACTAGATATTATGAAAAAGAGAAACATAGTATTCATCTTGTCCGCAGGCTTTATGCTTGCTAGCTGCGAAAGTAAGGCAGATACTACTCCAGTAACATATTTTGATTCGACTGCTGAATCAATTTATGGAAAGATTTCTGATTTCTCCAAAGAGAATAACAATCTTAAAGTAGGGGATGAACTTACTTTCAGTGTCAAGGCTAATCAAGATTTCTTTGTCGAATCCGTTACAAATAACGGCAAAGCAGCAACTTTGGTTAATTCTATTTCAGATTCTGAAAAGGTATATAAAGTTACTTTAGAATCTGGAAAGAATAAATTAGCAGCGACTTATTCAGTTGACCCGTCAATTGATTTTGTCGACCAATTCAAGCTGAATATTGACCAAGCAACTTTCGATAAGGTCATGTCTAGCAAGAGCTTGACTACTGCTAACGATCAATATTTTGATTTCAGGAAAGATGGAATCGAATTGATGAACCTTCCAAATAACAACAAGGGTTTCATTAATTATGTCGATGGCGATACTACTCACGTCGAAACCATGAATTATGGCTATACAGTCAAAATCAGGTATCTTGGTATCGATACTCCTGAATCTACTTCTGAAATCGAAGAATGGGGCAAATCCGCTTCTTTATATAACAAATCAGTTTTCGAATCCGCTAAATATGTAATCCTTCAATCCCAAGGCTGGGCTAGAGGCGATATTGACAAATCCGCTACAGCTGATGGCAATCAAAGATCTTTAGCATATGTTTGGTATACAACTAAAGCCAATCCTACCCTAAATGATTTCAGGTGCCTTAACCTAGAAATGGTTTACGAAGGCTTTTCCCAAGGCATTGGTTCCATTGAAGAAATGGGCGAATATTTCTATAAAACATTCGATAAAGCCAATTTATCTGCAAAAGCCAATTTGAGAAACCAATATTCAGGCCAAAAGGATCCTAATTACTATTATTATGATGATAAGAGTCCATATTTCGATGGCTACGCCAAAGATATAACATTGAAGGAATTATATCATTCCGGCTCTTCTACTAATGCAACCGATTCTCCATTTGTTGATGGGAAGACCTTGTTTAGGATCCATGGCTATGTATCTAGAAAGATTAAAGGTGCTTTCTATATCCAAGACAAGGCTGATTATGGAAGACAAGAGGGCGATCCACTTCCAGAAGCTTATGGATTATATGTCTTCACCTATGCCCAAACCGATATCAAAGTAGGGGATGAAGTTAGCGTTATCGGACAACTTTCGGTCTATGGTGGCTGCTACCAAATCCAAGGCATTTCATATTCAACCTTGAATCCAGACCTTCAAAGGGATACCCAAATATTAACCACTGGCAATAAGATTGTCCCAATCCCAATGACTATCGATGAATTCAATTCCAGCAAGTCATATAACAATGTACTCATTACCTTAAAGGAAACGGTATATGCCTACAATAAGACTGACACTTATAATGGGGTTACTTCCGATAAGGCAGAAGGTGGAGTTGAGGAAGTGAATAAATATAACGAGAAATATCCTTTCTATAACACTGATAACAAGATAATCTTCTATGCTAAAGTCGGAAATAAGACTACTGGCAAGGAAATTAGGATTGTCAAGGATAAGGATATCTTAGTTAAATACGGAACCGAATATTCTAGATCCTATAAATTCTTCACCGGCGGAACTAGCTATTACAATCCAAAAGGTGCCGATAAGATTTATCCAACTGTTGATAATGATGATCCAAACCTCATAGTTACCACATATAAGGCTAAAGAATTTAATTTCACTGGTATTTTAGGTAATTATGTTTCCTCTTCTGGAAAGACCCAACAATATACATTTAATATCACTCATAGTGCCGATATTACCAATTTAGGAGAAATTGCCTAATGGCTAATGAAGGCAAAGTATATTTCTCTCCTTCTAGGCATAGAGTCTATATAGACAAAGTGGATGAGAAGGGCGAAGTAACTGATTTAACTACAACTATTCCAAGCGAAGAAACTGAGATTCGCGCATATTCCAAAGTTGCCCACAATAGGGATATATTGGCGTATGATAAGTCTCAGAACGCTTTATGCTTCGTTGTAATTGGAGGCATCGTCTTGATCATAGGAATACTGTTTATTTTCTTATCACTTCAAAAAAGACGTAACAAGATAGTCGGCATCAACGTTGCCTCTTTGCAATTCTTCATTTGCGTTACTTGCCTAGCTATAGGAATAGCGGTATTAACTACGGGTATTATCTTATTGATAAAGGCTTTGAAACTTAAGAAAAAAGCCAATAATGAGATTGCCTATATATCAACTTTGAAGAGGGATATTTGACCACGACTTGTTTGTGGTCTTTTTTCCACCCTTTATTTTGGTATAATAAATTGTCAGAAAATCTGGGATGAAAGGAGTAATTATTAATGAAAAAAAGAATCATTCCATTTCTAGCTATTGCAACTTTGCTTGCTGCCTGCGGCGAAAAGCCAAATTCACCAGACAATAGCAAAGTTACTGATGATAGCGGTTTAACTACAGCTCAAAAATACACTATCACCGTTTCTAAAAGCGCTGATTACACAGTCGAAGGATTAGCTGCTGAAGGGTATGAGGAAGGTGCTACCGTCACTTTCACCATCACCGTCAAAAATGACAAAAAAGAAATAGACAAAGTCATCGTCGATGGAACACAATTAGTCGCTTCTAACGGCACCTATACCTTTAAGATGCCAAGCAAGAACATTTCTATTGTTGTTCAATTAAAAGACAAGGCTGGCGTCAAAGTCGCTACTGTCAACATTGATAATGAATCTCCAAAAGTAGGGGATGTTGTCAATGTCACCTTAAAGCTTGATGGAACTGCCGTTACTGAAGGCGTCACCGTCACTGCTACTACCGGTGCCGATTTGGTTACCATTGAAGGGACCAAGGTCACCTGTAATAAAGAAGGTGCAGTTGCTTTAGAAGCTGCTGCTACTGTCGACGGAATTCCTTATAAGAAAGATGTTAGCTTCACCATCGGAGAAGCCATCAAGATCACAAGCATCAAGACCATCCAAGATACTGAAGCCACTTTCACTGGCGATAAAGATGTCACCGCCACTTATGATTCCGTAGTCACCGTTGAAGGAAGAATCGTCAATACTAATGCTAACGGAGTTCTCATTTATGATGGCACTGCCGTGATGGCCATCCGTGACAACAAAATAACTGCCGAAGTTGGAAAATATGTTCGTGTTAGCGGGACACCAACTCGTTATAAAGCAAAGCCAACTGATATAAGATGGTGGCAAATTGAATTCAATTCCAATGGCTATAGTTTCGCTGTTATTGAACATGCTGAAATTGCTCTTCCAACTCTCAATCCATTAACTTTAGATGAGTTAAAGGCCTATACAACTCCAGATGCCGGTAATGTTAAATTAGTTTCTTTCACCGGGACCTATAAGGTTGATGGCAAATATAAGAACGCTTATTTCGATGGTTATACCGATAAGGATTTTTCTGTCATTACAAAATTAGAAGTAGTTAATGGACTTAAGTATAATTTTGAAGGTTATATTGCTGAAGCTATGAGCGGCAAGCATATTAATTTCTATGTCACAAAAGCCGAGCCTGCTGAAATGGCCGCTGTCGAATCCGTTAGTATAACTAACGGTGCAACTGCTTCTGTTGAAGTTGGCAAACAAATTGCTTTGACTGCAAGTGTTTTACCAGCAACTGCAAATCCAAATGTTACCTGGACAAGCGGCGATGCAACCAAAGCGACTGTTAGCGAAAACGGAAAAGTAACTGGTGTTGCTGAAGGTACAGTCACAATAACTGCTACCACCGATGGAAAAGATTCTACTGGTGCTGCAAAAACCGCAACAATAGAAATTACTGTTACCAAGAGTTCTGTTCCAGAAACCCTTCAAACCGTAACATTGAGCTGGAAAAACAAAACCTTCAAACCAACAATCGATGGCGAGAAATATATCTTTGCTGAAGGTGTTGGAACAGTTACTTATGAAAAAGGCTCTACCACTGCTGGTGATAACTTCAAAGATGGTTCTGCTTGGGCAAACGGAAACGCTTTACGTATATATGCTGGAACAAGAACCACATTTGCGGTTACTACAGGAACTCTATATTCTGTTACACTAACCATTGATTGCTTCGGCAGCAATAATTACTGTGCTAATTTCGAAGCCGGAACGCTTGAAGGTGGATCTATTACTACATCCGGTGATCATGCTGCTAATAACCACACTTACGTTTTGACTCCAAACTCTGGTTCTAATTCAATCAAACTTTCTGGATTAAAAAAGCAGGCTCGTGTCAATGCTGTTACATTCAGCTACATTCCTGCTTAATTAATTCTTTATCTACATTAGCCATCTTTTAGGAGGTGGCTTTTTAAATTGCCTATTGCTTGAAAGATACTAAAGTATTAGAATGTTCAAGCCTTAAGGCGAACATGGACCGTTAGCTCAGTTGGTAGAGCAGCTGACTCTTAATCAGCGGGTCGCGGGTTCGAGTCCCTCACGGTCCACCAAAAGTACTTGATTCGTTCCTTCGCGGAACGTTTTCTTTTTTCGGACTTCTTTGCTTTTTCTATCTTAGTTGCCATATAATTAAGTAGACATATGGGACAGCCAAAGAAAAGTAATATCAAAAAGATAGTTTCTATTTTGCATAGAAACAAAAGAAAGGTAATCTCTTTGGATTATCTATCTAAATTAGTCGGGATCTATCCTGATGTTTTAGGCGAAGAACTTTCTTATTTCTGTCCTTTGATATTAATGGATCCTTCTATTAATATCCGTGATTATGCAGAAGACTTCAGGGTTTATATAGCAGAGCCTATTAAAAAAGAAGAGCCTAAGAAAAAGGTTGCTAAGAAAGAATCTATACCCAAGGCTGAGCTATCTAAATATAAAGGAGTAGTGGACTTTGCCTATAAAAAGTTTACTTCTATAGGTGGATTGTTCGATCCATCTTATAATCTAACTGAACATGACGTCAGGGTTTTAGAAAAGCTTCTAGAAAAAGAAAATAGACGTTTCAAGACCAAGAAAAAGAAAACTAGATAAAACTAAATTATTATTTAAGGGGAAATATCCGTTTTTTAGGTGCTTTTTGGTTTGCTTTGATACAATCAAAAATCGGAAAAGTAATAGAAAGGAATTTCCACCTAAAAACATGAATAAAAAATCATTATTCGTTTTATCCGTTGCTTCCACTCTTCTTTTATCTGGTTGCAATGCCCCATCTACTAGCGAACAGCCATCTTCTACCCCAAACTCGTCAGAAGTTACCCCAGAGGAAACTGTCACTACAACTGAAACCACAACCGAATCTGAAGAAACAAGTGAAACCACAACCGAATCTAGTGAATCTACTAGCGAAACTACTACTGAACCAGATGCTACATACACTAAGTTATCAGAAGTAGTAACTTTAGGAAAAGGTGCAACTTTCGTTAGCCGTGGCATTTATGCTGGAAGATGCAATAAAGCCGTTACCAAAGGCGATGCGACTTTATACAATGCCGTCTATGTTGCTGATGGAGAAACCTGGTTCCAACTATATTCAGTCGACGTTGCCTTAGTTGATTCTTTAACTTTAGGTAGCGTTATTGAATTCGATGGAAAAATGGATGTCTATAATGGATTAGCTGAAGGAAAGTCTATTTCTACTATCAAAGTAGTTGAAGATGACTCTATCCTTGCCCCAGTTGGACTTACTTTAAATGCAGAAAATGCTTTTGAATTAACTGCCGCTATGCAAAATAAGAAAGTTAGTATCAGTGGTGCGGTTATTGATAGCGTTAGCAAAAATAGTTATAACAACCTTACTATTGCTTTCACCGTTGGAACAAAGTCCTATTCTTTATATTTAGACAATCGTTACAATGATGTAACTACCGGAGCAATTGCTACTCTTGGTGCTGGCGATATTGCTTCCTTTGATTCTTATGTCACAGTTAATAACGCCAAAGTTAATTTTGTCTACATTGATAATCTAATTGTTACAAAAACCGAAAAAGTTATCGTTTTTACTTCCGGCACCTCTTCAATTGAAGTTGGCAAAACATTGACATTGGCAGCCAAAAATACCGTGCATGCTGACGATACCTTCACTTGGACCTCTTCTAATACTGAAGTCGCCACTGTCGATAATGGCGTTGTTACTGCTATTAAGGAAGGGGAAGCGACAATAACTGCAACTTCAGTAACTTCCCCGACTTTAAGCGATGACTTTGCCGTCACTGTTGTTGCTAAACAAGCAGAAGCAGCTGGTAAGGAAATTGAATTTGATTTTTCGAATAAAACCTTAATAACTACAGATGATCCTAATAAATCAGTTCGTACTTTAGGCTCAGTTACTATCACCCAAGAAAAAGGTACTAGCAACAACAACGTTGTTAATACTCATTATCAACTAAGAGCCTATGTTGGCCACGTTGTCACCTTTGCTACATCCACTGGCAAATTTAGCAAAATAGTATTCACAATTACTACATCCAAATCATCATCGGAAGAGTTTGCTTCCATGTTTGGTAGTGATGTTGATGCAGTAGCGACCGATATTACTCACGTAACCCTAACTTGCAATGCAAATTCAGTTTCATTCACACCGACTAAGCAAGTTCAATTAATTTCAGCTATTTTCACAATTGCTTAATTTGTAAAAATAAAGTCTATCGGGCCCAAATGAAAGGAAACTGACAGGAGGGCCTTTTTATATTGGGCTTTCAAACAAGGAGAGCCAAGTGCTTTAAAAAGTTAAGAAATATTAACTAAAAGCCCTTTTAGGGGCTATTTTTAAATCAACATTGTTTATGGACTTCAAAGAAACTATACTAAGGTCATTAAGGAGATTTTTATCTATTTTTGAATATGGCAGAAATCAAGAAAACAATGAAATCCGTTGACGGCAATACTGCAGCCGCAATGGAATCCTACTATTTTACTGAAGTAGCAGCTATCTATCCTATCACTCCATCTTCACCAATGGCCGAACTTGTCGACGTCATGGCCTCCAAGGGAACCAAGAACTATTTTGGTGCCCCGGTCAAGGTTGTCGAAATGCAATCCGAAGCCGGTGCTTCCGGTGCTGTCCATGGTGCTTTGCAAGGTGGCGCATTATCAACCACATTTACAGCTAGCCAAGGCTTGCTTTTAATGATTCCAAATATCTACAAGTGGTGTGGTGAGTTATTACCAGCAGTACTTCATGTTGCGGCCAGATCTTTAGCTACCCGTGCTCTATCTATCTTTGGTGACCATCAAGACGTCTATGCTATTAGACAAACTGGAATCACCATGATA
>DAVZIW010000066.1:0-8262 GCA_052273085.1 Candidatus Alloenteromonas sp. | reverse complement strand
TTCCTGACATATGGCCTACATCATTGAGCAAAGACGCTCTTGAAAAGAATAAAACCATTTATAAAAAAACATCGGTGATAAAGGTAGCCTTGTGAAATTGTCTAAAAATAGACTTAAAGCGTTAACTTGGTTTGCTGAGTAGACTTGGTTGACATACCTGCTTTCTGTTTTTACTAATTGATATTCATCACAAAAATAGAGAATGATTAATATGTATAATATATAGAAAGAAATGGGAGCGTTATTATGCTAAAAAATATACCACCTTGCCTTAGCCCTGAATTATTAAAAGCCCTTGATGAAATGGGACACGGGGATGAAATTGTCATTGGAGATGGAAATTTCCCTGGTTCAAGTTTGGGCCCAAAAGTTATCCGTGCCGATGGAGTAGGAGGAGAAGAACTTCTTGATGCTATTTTGACTTTGATTCCTCTAGATACCTATAGCAATTCTAATTTCTTCTTAATGGAAACTACAAATGGGGATCCTACTCCTGAGATTTGGAGTAAATATGATGAAATTGCATTAAAGAAAGAGCCAAATACACGTAAAGAAATGATTGAACGTTTCGCTTTTTATGAACGTGCTAAAAAGGCTTATTGCATCATTCAAAGTGGTGAAACTGCAATCTATGCAAATATTATCCTTAAAAAAGGTGTAGTGAAATAAAATATCGATTCTTGAAGCCACTTTTTTCCTTCTTTGCAATTAAGGATTTTGCTAGACTGCTGTATTAGGAAGTTTTTCTTTATTCTTTCCTCTTACTAGTCTACAATACACAATGCAAACGCGCCCGTAGCTCAGTTGGATAGAGCACTTCCCTCCTAAGGAAGGGGTCAGCCGTTCGAGTCGGCTCGGGCGCGCCAGTTGTAACTATTTGCACCGAGCGCATCGGTGCTTTTTTATAAGTGTATAGAGGTGATCCGTATTGCCAAACTGAGTACAACACTCACTAATTTGAGCAATAAAACTATCCTAGTTAAGGACAGATTAAGTGCTTTGATACCATTTGTTGCAACGACTCTGTCAAGTAACAGAGAATTCCGTTTGCCAAAGGCGCCCTAATTAAAGTCATTGTCTAATTGACTAAAAATAAAGGTAAACTATACAGAGAGATAAAGAAATGAATGCAATTGCTCTAATTACTAAAACAAAAATAACGGCATCTAAAGTAAGCGATTTGCTTATTAAGGCCTTTAATACCAAAACGATTCCCCAAAACGATGAACATGAGTAGTTTTTAGGAAAAATGCCTAATAATTTTTATATAGTCTACGACGATAGTTTGTCTCTTGATGATTCAAAATGTATTTTCGATAAGGAAATTAAAGATGCGATTCCATTTAACGAAGGAACTTTCAATTATCTATATTTTCATAAATTAGAAGTTGCAAAAGAAGTTGTGAAAGTAATTGGCTCCGTTTATAAAGAACTCATAATTTTTGGTGATAATGATTTTGTTGTGCCTGCCGATATCTTTATTAATAATTACTAAGATATAAGTCTACAGATAAACCCCTTTTTCTAATTTATGTTACAATTACTTCAATAGAGAAAGAAAAAGCAAGGGATGAGTCGAGAAAAGAAACGCATATTTATATATACCTCTTTCTTTGCCTTGTTTTTGTTTGCCGAATTATTAGTAGGACTTGCGTATGATCTTGATGGTTTCCCTAGCGTTATCTTATCCTTTATTTCCAATTTGATTCTTTTTTCTTTGATTATCGTATGGGGCATATCTATCAAACATAGGGTAGTGGCTAAGTCTATGGGAAGGACATTGCTTGCAGTGGCTTTACTTTTACTTCTAGGTCTTTTCTTAAGGTTTATAAAATATAACTTATCAGTAAAAGATAGCGTAGCGAGTAGATATCTATGGTATTCATATTATTTTCCTTGGTGTCTAACTCCTCCTACGTTGCTACTTGCTACATTGGATATAGAAAGAAAAACAGATAAGCCAGTTAATAAATTGCTATATTTAGTTTATGTCCCTGCCGTAACTTTGTCTTTGCTTGTATTTACTAATGATTTACATGAATTAGCATTCTCTTTTGGCGATGTAACTACATTTGATTATTCATATAAACATGAAATAGTTTATTACCTGGTTCTAGTTTGGGTATATGGGGTAGTTGCTAGTTGTCTAGTTGTCTTATTTATTAAATGCAGGGTCTCTTCTGCTAGAAAGAAGATATGGGTCCCATTGTGTTGTTTGGCCCTAGGTGCTTCTTTTATTGTAGTTACATTTGCTACTCCGCTAGGAAAATATTTTAAGCAGCCAGAAGTAATTGCTTTTGTCTATATGATGGTTATTGAAAGCTGCATCATTATAGGACTGATCCCATCCAACGCGAATTATGTTGGATATTTCAATGTTTCTAGGATATCTGCTTTCATCGCCGATATGAATTTAAATGTTGTTTATGTTTCAAACGATGTAAAACTGCCTAAAAAGGAACTAATGAAAGAAGCAATTAAGGAACCTGTAATAATAAAAAAGAATACTAGATTCTTAGCAAAACCAATACATGGGGGCTATCTTTTCTATTATGAAGACCTTTCTAGGATTAATAAAATAAATGATGAACTTAATGAAATAAAGCAAACTTTATTAGAAGAGAACTATCTAATTTCAGCTGAGAATGAATTAAAGGAAAAGAAAGCAATTGTTGATGAACAAAATAGGTTATATGACAAGATAGATAGACTTATTAAACCGGAGATGGATAAAGTTAAGGAAATATTAAAATCTATAAGTCCAGAAGATAAAGATTTTGATAACAAGATGCGTCTAGCGTGTTTATATATTGCCTATATAAAAAGAAGAAGCAATTTGGCCATGATAATGGAAAATAAGCTAGACACATCATCAAATGAACTCGTCTATGCGATTAAAGAATCTCTTGATTATCTTTCTTTCTATGGGATTAAGTCTTCTTTTACCTATGAAGGAGAAACTAATCTAGATAATAAAGCAGGGGGGCTTATATTTGAATTCTACCAAGATTGCATAATACGTTCTTTAGATTCAATCCATTCGTGCCTAGTTAAGTTAGAATGCAAACCTAATGAAACCTTAATCAAAGTTATTCTAGATGAAGAGATTACCTATTTTGATTTGAATTATAAGAAAAAGAAAATAGAAGAATCTAATGGAGTTATGAAAATATCTATTAAAGATAATTCAACTTACTGCGAGCTTGAATTTAAAAACACGGAGGGAAGCAAATGAGTTTTTATTCTTCTCCAAGTTCAATTCAATATATCGTAGTAATCCTTCTTTCTATTGCCTTGTTATTTTCTATCGTCGTGATGGCTCTTTCTATTACCTATAAAATCAAACCTATTTACCTAATTCTTTCTATATTGCTGTTATTACTCAATTCAACGATGGTCCTATATTTAATGAAGGGGGCATATCTAAAAAAGATAAATGAAGAGCTTTATCCTGAATTAATGTGGTTTGTATCTTTGCCTTTATGGCTAATTATCTTTTTGACTTTCCTAATTATCTATTTGAATTTTATTGCCATTGTTTCAATTAGAGTCTGGAAGAGCCATCATCTTACTCCCATGTCAATTAAGGAAAGCCTAGATGAATTATCGACCGCGATTTGTATCTATGATAAATCAGGACAGGTAAATCTAGTCAATTCGCTTATGGACGAAATCTCTTTATTAATCATGGATAAGGCTATCCTAAATGGGCATGTTTTCTGGGATGATTTGAATAACAAAAAGAGTCCTATAACTCTTCCGAATAATGGATTTGAGAAGGGGCCTATAGTCAAATTAGATGATGGAAGGGTATATTCGTTCCATAAATATGAACATATCCAAGGTAAGAAAATCTTCTATGAAATAATAGGTACAAATATTACTAGACGTTACTTGCTTGGTAAAGATTTAGAAGAGAAAAACAAAGATATAAAAGAGATGAATAATCGTTTCCGTGATTATGGAGACAATATTCTTACCTTTACAAAAGAAAATGAAATATTAGCTGCAAAAAGACATATTCACGATAACATGGGTAAATTGCTTTTATTAAGCAAGATGAAATTAAGTGAATCAATGAATAAAGAAGATAAAGAAAAACTAATTTCGGAATGGGATATCGCTATCGCGGGATTTGGAATTGATTCAGATTCAGAAGATACATTAAAGGAATTAATGGATGCCGCTAATTCAATTGGAGTCAAAATCATAATCGATGGGAATCGAATTAATAACCCAAGAATAAGGAAAATATTAATTGCTGCATCAATTGAAACAATGACTAATCTAGTCTCTCATGCTAAAGGGGATGAATTATATATATCATTAAAAGAAGAAGGGCCTTATTTTGTTGCTATATTTACAAATAATGGAAATCGACCTGAAAAAGAAATAATTGAAGGTGGTGGATTATCTTCTTTAAGGGCTTTAGTAGAAAAAGAATATGGGATAATGAAAATAGAAAGCAAACCTAGGTTCCTATTAAAGATTTCATTACCTTATAAAAATTATTAATTAGAAAGAGCCTTCGACATCTACTAAAGGAAGTATGAACATACCACCCTTTACTTTCTTGAAGTTAGATGTGGCTTCTCTTATTTCTTGCTTTAGTTCAGCTACCTTTTCTTCTTCGATAACGATAAATAATGTTAGGTTTCCGCTAGGCAAATCATCAACCATGCTAGCTAAAGAAATAGCCCCACTTTGGGTATCTTCAAATTTTGGCAATACATGATGCAAACCAGAAGTAGGGATGACTGTCCCGTTATAACCCTCGGAAGATAATTTATGCAACAATTTTTCAGTTGCATCGACGTGATCTAGAATAGCGAACAAAAGAACTTTCATAACAAATACCTTATCAATAAGAGCAAGAATAACTATATCACAAGATTCAACGTTATCTCAATTAATGTAGTTTGGATTTGAATTCTTTTTGTCTAAATAAGAAAGTTGCTATATTATTTATTTAATCAGTTTGGAGAAAAAAGATGATTGAGATAAAAGTTAAAGATTTTGGGATAATGAAGCTTGAATTGGATTATGAAAACGCTCCTAATTCTGCTGCTAATTTTGTTTCCTTGGCTAAGCAAGGTTTCTATGATGGATTAACTTTTCACCGTATTATCAAGGGATTTATGATTCAAGGTGGAGATGGAAGAAGCAAAGGGAGAGAATTAGATTATTCCATAAGGGGAGAATTCCTATCTAATGGAGTCAATAACCAATTAAGGCATGAACGTGGAGTTATATCCATGGCTAGAACTATGTTCCCAGATTCTGCTACATCACAATTTTTCATCGTACATAAAACTTCACCTCATCTAGATGGCGAATATGCTGCCTTTGGAAAAATGATAGATGGGTTTGATGTTTTGGATAAAATCGCAGGTGTTGCTACTAATAGAATGGATGCTCCAATTAAAAAGGTTGAAATCGAATATATAAAGGCAATTGATGAAGAAGATAAAGAAGTAAGGAAGATAAAATAATGTCAGATATCACAAAGCGTGCTTTATCCGCTTCATTAAAATCGCTTCTATTGGAAAAGCCAATTGATAAGGTATCTGTTTTAGATATTACCAATAGGTGCGGTGTCAAACGCCAGACTTTCTATTACCATTTCCAAGACATTGCTGATTTAGTCGAATGGACTTGTCTAGATGATGCTAGCAAGGTTATCGCAGGGGCAAAACCGTCTACCTGGCAAGAAGGATTCCTAGAAGTATTTAATCTTATCAAGCAAGATAAGGCTTTCGTTTTGAATATCTATCATTCTGTATCTAGAGATAAACTTGAGTTATATCTATATTCGATTGTCTATAGAGTCATCAAGCAAGTAGTGGATGAAGTATCTTCTTCTTATTCAGTAAGTGATGAAGAAAAGGATTTTATCATCAATTTCTTTAAATATTCTTTCTGTGGGATAGTTTTCAACTGGATTGATAAAGGAATGATAAAAGATCCTAAAATCATCGTAGAACAAACATCTTCTTTATGTAGCGGACTTATTGTCAGGGCTCTAGATAATTTAGGTGTCAAGCATAATTTATTTTGACAGAAATAAAAAAATATCAAAATATTTGTCAGCCTCCGATCTATGTAATTTGGGAGGCTTTTTCTTTTTGATTAATATGTAGGTGCTTTTAAAGCAAGGAGAAAAGAAAATGTATTACTCAAGTGGAAATTATGAAGCGTTCGCACATCCAGTCAAACCAAAGGATGCCGACAAGAAATCAGCTTATATCATCGGAAGTGGATTAGCAGGACTTACTGCCGCCTTCTATCTAGTTAGAGATGGACAACTAAAAGGAAACCGTATCCATATATTAGAAAGAGATCCATTAGGTGGTGGAGCTTGTGATGGATATTATGATCCTCGTAAGGGATATATCATGCGTGGTGGCAGAGAAATGGATAACCATTTCGAAGTCATGTGGGATGTATATAGGGATGTCCCAACTCTAGAAGATAAAAATGTATCTGTCCTAGATGATTATTATTGGTTAAATAAAAAAGATCCTAACTATTCTTTATGCAGGGCTACAGTAAATAGGGGAGAAAACGCCAACACTGGACTTGACTTCACTCTTACTAAGAAAGCCCAAAGGGAATTATTAAAATTATTCCTAACTACTGATGAAGATTTGGCCTATAAGAAAATCAGCGATGTATTTACTACCCAATTCTTCCAATCCAATTTCTGGCTATATTGGCAGACCATGTTTGCCTTCCAAGAATCTTCTAGTGCCCTGGAAATGAAGTTATATTTACAAAGATATGTACACCATATCGATGGATTACCGGATTTCTCAGCCTTGAGATTTACTAGATATAACCAATATGATTCAATGATTCTTCCTTTAGAGAATTATCTAAAAGAACACGGCGTTGATTTTAGATATGGAGTCGAAGTAAAAGACGTCCAATTCGATACTAGCGACAATAATCATAAAGTAGTTACCAAATTAGTTATTAAGACCAATGACGAAGAAGAAGAAATCGGTTTGATGGAAGACGATTTGGTATTCATTACCAATGGATCTTGCGTCGATTCTAGTTGCATTGGAGACCAGACCCATGCCCCTGATTTATCTAAAATCAAAGAAGGAAGCGGACCTAGCTGGGATATGTGGAAACGTATTGCTAGCCAATGCAAGGATGATACATTTGGTCATCCAGAAGTATTCTGCTCAAATATAAAAGATACCAACTGGATGTCTGCTACAATCGAATGTGATGATACTTTGCTTCCATATATAAAGGCAATTTGCAAAAGAGATCCTCATTCAGGCAAAGTCGTCACTGGTGGTATTGTCACTGCTAAGGATTCCTGGAATAACTGGAGATGCTCCTGGACTATAAATAGACAAGGTCAATTCAAGGACCAACCAAAAGATAAGACCCTAGTATGGTTCTATTCATTACATACTGATAAAGTCGGTAATTATGTAAAGAAAGCCATGAAGGATTGCACCGGAATTGAAGTTGCGATGGAATGGATGTATCTAATTGGAGTTCCAGAAGAAAAGATTGAAGACCTGGCCAAGAATCATTGCAATACAACTACAGCCTATATGCCTTATATTGATGCTTTCTTCCTCCCACGTGGAGAAGGGGACCGTCCATATGTAGTTCCTAAGGGTGCGGTTAACTTCGCTTTCCTTGGACAATTCGCAGAAGTTAAGCACGATACAATATTCACGACCGAATATTCTATGCGTACTGGTATGGAAGCTGTCTATACCTTGCTTAATATCGATAGAGGCGTCCCAGAAGTCTGGGGTTCTAGATACGATGTTAGGGAATTATTAAGGGCAACATATTATGCTCTTGATAGGAAAAAGATTACCGAAGCCAAGATGAGTGCGATTGAAAAAGTAGCGCTTAAAAAGGTTTTGAAATTAGCCAAAAATACCGAGGTTGAGAAGCTTTTAGAGGAATCTCACCTTATATAGGTAGGTTGCGGGAGGCCGTATATAGACGACTTCCCGCATTTTTTGTTTGACAAGTCTTGCTAGAGATACTATTATACTACTCGCGTTGCAAAACGTGATGTGGGCCTTTAGCTCAGCTGGGAGAGCGCCTCCATGGCATGGAGGAGGTCATCGGTTCGATCCCGACAAGGTCCACCAATTGGTAATCTTGACCCTGAGGAGAAATCGGGGTTTTTCTTTAATTAATTTGACTTGTACTTTAACAAAATTGGTTCTCCACTTTTTTGTGGGGTCAACGTGGGGTTTCCGTGGGTGGAACCCCTTT
>DAVZIW010000065.1:0-8360 GCA_052273085.1 Candidatus Alloenteromonas sp. | reverse complement strand
ATGCGATTTCTAGTTCTTTCATTTTCATTCTCCTAAATATTCTTTATAACAATCTTTCGTTAATTTGTTATCGGTTTTATGCCCTTTACTTTCTAAATAGATCTTATTTTCCTTTAATACCCTCAGGAATCCCTTTTCATATGATTTCATGCAGGCATCGATAAGTTTAGTTGAATCATAGCCTCTAGAAGGTTCGATCTTATCAGAAGCGTAAATTATCTCATCAAAGCTATTCATGTCTTTCTTGCCGGTCGCATGGCATTTAATCGCCTCGATAATTTCTTTATCCTGTATCCCAAAATGTTCCTTTATTAAATATTCGGCAATGAATTGATGATAAGTCCATTCAGGATAATCAATGTATTTCTTATAATTCTTTTCCATTATAAGTTTAGCATCATTAATCGGTATATCCTTACCGATATCGTGTAACAAACCAGCAATATAATATTTCTCGTGATTAGGCAATTTATTTTTAAGGGCAATCGAACATGCTAGATTAGCTACGGAGATTGAATGAAGCAATCTATGTTCGGATTCCATTTCATCCAATGTCTTAAAATAATATAAACGATGCCTTTCAATATAATTCCTTACTGAATAAGGTATATCAAGGCTTTGAAGCGATTTAATCTTTGATGAAGACACTTCCCCAGATTCATCAAATGGCAATCTTCTCATATTGAATCTAGACAATACTTCATCATTAAAGACAAAGCCTGGACGAGATACAAATATGATTTGGCACATAGATGCAATGTTAGATGCATCTTTCCATTTATCGAATCTATTCGCCTCATCGGCACCGATTAATAGATATAGCTTCCTTTTTGGGAATCTAGATGCAAAATGAGTTACCGTGTCGACTGTATAATTGACTTCGGCTTCTGAATTCATTTCAAATAAAGAAATATCAAATGAAGGCGAATCATCGCTAGCTAATGCTAATCGAAGCATATTGAGCCTATCTTTGCTTGATGCGCTTGGAGATTTCCATCTTGGGGATGGAGCTGGAATAAAAACAACATCAGAGTTGAAATAAAGCGAGGCGGCACGTGCTATGCGTAAGTGACCATTATGTATCGGATCAAATGATCCTCCGTATAGAATTAATGAATCCATATTTATTGAAGCGTAATGCGTGGGTTCTTTTTGCTTTTCCTATAAATCAATATAACACGACCAATTAATTGGACAATTTCGCAATTAAGTTCTTTCGATAAAATATTACCGATTTCCTTTGTTTCGATTGAAGAATTTTGAAGTAATCCAACCTTTATTAATTCATGAGCTTCCAAAGCATCATCAATTTGCTTTAAGAAAGTTTGGTCGACATCGCCTTTGCCAAATAGATAACGATGGTCTATTGAATTGCCTAATGCCTTTAATTGTTGCTTTTGTTTTCCTGTTAACATAATTATTCCATTTCTTATTTAGATATTGGCCTTAATAAGCCTTTGTTCATTAATTTCCTTCTTATTGGCTTATCAAACATTCGATTGATTTTAGTCCATATCGGTTCTTTTTTATGAAGAGGCTCGGTTAATATCGATTTAATTCCGGCCTTATTCGCACAAAGTATATCAGTTATTAATTGATCTCCTATAAAAATGCATTCATCTTTATTTATATTGGATTGCTTTAAGGCTTTTAATAATCTTGATGAAAATGGTTTTCTTAGAGAATGGAAATAAGAAACTCCAAGAAGATTGGCAAAATGTGAAACTCTTTTCCCTTTGTTATTTGAACAAATAAGTAAAGAAATACCGATTTTGTCCAATTTCGATTTGAATTCTTTAGCCTTTTCAGAAGGTTCTTTTTGGATATATGGGACAATCGTATTATCTAAATCTATTAAGATAGTCTTCACGCCAAGCGAAACTAAAACATCTAAATCAATTTCATAGATACTTTTAGAATAACCTGTCGGAATGAAGTTCTTATTCATAATCTTAATAATAGTTTGGATTTAATTAATTTCTTTAGATTTCATCAAATGTTTTACTATACTTATTTATTGCTATAAAACTACTAATTATCTACCTCTATATTAGAAGTCATTATCATCGAATATTGATATTTGTTCGAACTTTTCTTCGATGTCATCATCACGTTTTACCTTTGGAGCAGTCTCCTCTTCGACTGGTTCGATAGTCTCAACTACTGGAGGTTCATATGCTTTGGTATCATTTGTAACAATATCAGAACCGAACGTAGAAACATATTGTATTGTCTTATTGCCTGGAATCTTATTTTCTACCTTGGCAAACTTATCCATTGGGGTAAGGAAGAAATCTTCATATGTAATATCAAAATAGCTTCCATCATCTAGAGTTGTCTTGATCGTATATGGGGCAACTTTATCTCCTACCTTGTCGGCAAAGACTAGATTATGTGGCTCTTTTTTGAATGATTTGAATATTGTTGTAGCCTTTGAAAGCCTATTAGCAAGTTCTATATTAGAACTTGCTAAGACTCTAGTGACGCCTAAATCAGTCAAAAGCATTACTTTACCATTTTCTTCTGGATCGAAAGGAATAACTGCTATAACTGGAGAAGCTTTGAAGGAAGCGGCCTTGATACCGCTAGAACCATTCGAAGTTAACGATATTTCGTTCTCGTTATAGAATACGCCTAATCCAGACTCAGAAAGTAACAATAAGTTGAAATTACCGCTAGTAACGCATACTGAGGTAACTTCATCATCACCCAATAATCTCATGCATCTAATTGGTTTGGATATCCTCGTTACAGGGAATAAAGACAATTTAGTGCGCTTGATTTGTCCTTTTCTAGAAACTGTAGCGATATTTATATCTTCTCTAAATTTCCTAACGGCAATGACTTTAACAATCCTATCATCAGGAGATAAGGAAACGGCATAATTAAGGTGAATGCCTTCATCAAGCCACTTTGATATCTTTACCATGTGGATAGGAAGATAGATATAACACCCGTTATTTGTAAATAAAAGAAGGTTGTCTGTAGTCAAACAACAAGAGGCAAATACAAGAGTATCGCCACTTTTCATGCCAGGATAGGCACCATTATGTCCATTAGATCCTTTATAAGATGCCAAGGAACATCTTTTGATGTAGCCATCTCTAGTAACAGTAACCATGACTTCTTCTTTAGCAATCAAGTCTTTTGCATTTACTTGTCTTAAATCAGGATCTTCTTCTTCGATTGAAGTCCTTCTTTTATCACTATAAATCTTAGAAATGCGCTTCAAATCGGCACTTATTGCCTTATCTAATTTATCTTGATCAGCTAAAAGTGCTTCAAAAGAAGCGATGTCTTCTTCTAGTTTTGTTTTTTCATTCATCAAGACATTGATATCGGTATGGCTTAATTTATATAAAGGCATCATGACGATGGCTTCACTTTGGTCTGGAAGGAATCCAAACTTGTTTTCCAAATTGATTTTGGAATCAGCCTTATCCTTACTAGCCCTAATGACAGCAATAACTTCATTTATAATCGAAGCAGCTTTGATTAATCCATCAACGATAGAAAGCCTTGCTTTGCATTTATTTAAATCAAATTGGGTCTTTCTAGTCCAAATATCCTTTTGGTGATCAATATAGGTATCGCAATAAGTAAGTAAATTCAAAGTCTGAGGACGACCATTAACAATAGCCATCATATTGGCGCTATAAGATGAACGTAACTGAGTTTTCCCTAATAAATATGCTAAAATTGCCTCAGCCTTGAAGCCTTTTTTGATATCGATAGCAATTCTAAGCCCATCTTTATCGGATTCATCCCTAACTTCTTCGATGCCGTCGATTGCCTTATCATGCCTAATCTTATCAATAGAGAAGACAAGGTTCTTCTTAACGACTCCATAAGGAATTTCAGTAACGATTATTTGGCTAGACCCGTCTTTTTCTTCTTCTATAGAATACTTTGAGACTACATCAATCCTTCCTTTACCAGTTAGATAAATATCTAATAGGCCTTGGGAATTATATATTGTCCCCCCAGTTGGGAAATCTGGGCCAGGAACAAATTTCATTAGCGTCTCAATTGGGCAATTTGGATGAGCTAGTCTATAGCAAACAGCATCGATAATCTCGCCTAGATTATGAGGAGGGATTTCAGTGGCCATACCAACGGCAATACCGCTAGCACCATTAACTAACAAATTTGGGAAATGGGCCGGCAAGACTGTTGGCTCTAGCATCGTATCGTCAAAATTAAGCATCATGTCGCAGGAATTCTTGTCTAAGTCTCTAATTAATTCCTGGCTGAGTGCAGATAATCTAGCTTCAGTATACCTATAAGCAGCAGCTCCATCGCCATCCATGGAACCATTATTTCCCTGGAAGTCGATTAATGGGAGCCTAACTCTCCATGGTTGCGACATCCTGACGAGGGCATCATAAATAGAAGAGTCACCATGAGGATGGAATTTACCCATGACTTCACCGACAATATGGGCGCATTTCTTCGTAGGTTTATCAATTGTATTGCCAGTATTGTACATAGCAAAAATAATGCGGCGTTGGACTGGCTTTAAACCATCCCTAGCATCAGGGATAGCTCTATCTTGGATTACATCTTTAGCATAGATATCAAACCTTTCCCCCATGAGTTCATCCATGGCGGAAGCAATGATATTTTCCTCTATCGGGGCTATGACTTGTTTTTTCTTGCTCATTTGCCTATCTCCTCGATAAAGTTATCTTTTTCATTGAATTTGACGTTTTCTTCAATCCAGGTTCTTCTTTGGGAAGCATCATTTCCCATTAGGACCGATATACGTTTTTCTACTACTAGAGGATCATCAATCCTGACCCTAAGTAATTGCCTTGTAGCCTTATTCATTGTAGTTGCGGCTAATTGATCGGCATTCATTTCACCTAAACCTTTGTAACGCTTGATGCCATAACCTGCACCAATCTTGGTTTTTGCTTCTTCTAAAGAGACATTATCCCAGGCGTAGATGAATTTCTTTGGATCGGATTTTTTATAAACCATATATAAAGGAGGACAGGCTATATAGACCATCCCGTTAGTTATAAGTGGCTTCATGTAATTATAGAAGAAAGTAAGCAAAAGTATTTGGATATGGGCTCCGTCAGTATCAGCATCGGTCATGATGATGATTTTTCCATATCTAGAATCCTCAACATCAAAATCGGCACCTACTCCAGCTCCGATAGTCTGGATAATCGTGGAGAATTCGGTATTTTGAAGCATTCTTTCCATTGTTACGGAGTCGGTATTCAAAGGTTTTCCTCTTAATGGAAGGATAGCTTGGTGAAGTCTATCCCTACCGCTTTTAGCACTGCCGCCTGCAGAATCACCTTCAACTATAAATAATTCGTTTTCTTTATAATCCTTAGATTGGGCGGATGCTAATTTATCTGAAATAATGGCTTCTACAGACTTCTTTTTGCCACTTCTAGCACTTTCTTTAGCTTTTCTAGCGGCATCCCTAGCTTGTTTAGAAGCTTAGCATTTATGGATTAAATCAATAGCAAAAGCTTTATGCTCGGCTAGATAATGGATTAAATTATCATAAGCGAATTCATTGACCATCTGGGAAGCTTCTGGAGTTCCTAGCTTTCCTTTTGTCTGACCTTCATATTCAAGTTTATTTTCAGGAATCTTAACTGAAATAATCGCAGTTAATCCTTCACGGATATCAATCCCATCGAGCTTTTGGTTTTCCTTTATAACTTCATTTTGGATAGCCCAGTCATTAACCGCCCTAGTAATACCGGTCTTTAATCCGGATTCATGGGTGCCCCCGTCATGAGTCCTAACCGAGTTAGCATAAGAATAAATATTCTCGTTATAGTCTTTGTTACACCAAACAAGGGCCATTTCCATCTTTATATATGATGCATTGTCTTCGAAATCGATGATCTCGCCGATTCTTTCCTTGTTTTGAGTTAAGACAGATACATATTCCCTTAATCCATTTTCATAATAGAATTCATGGGACAAGCCGCTTCTTTCGTCTTTTAGGAAGAAATGGACTTTCTTCAAAAGGAAAGCTTCTTCTTGAAGGTGGTTATAAATCGTATCCCATTTAAATTCGACAGTAGAGAAAATACGCTTATCAGGCTTAAAACGTACTAAAGTCCCGTGTTTTCTTGTCGTTCCTATTACTTCTAGAGGGGTAACTAATTTACCACCATCTTCAAAACGGAGATGGTAGATATTCCCATCTCTAAAAACAGTTATATCAATCCATTCGGACAAGGCATTAGTTACTGTGGCACCAACACCATGAAGACCTGCGGAAGTTGTATATGATTTATTGGAGAACTTACCGCCGGAATGTAAAGTTGTATAGACTAATTGAACAGCAGGGATTCCAGTTACTTTATGGATATCAACAGGAATACCTCTACCTTCATCTTCTACCGATACTGAGCCATCTTTATGGATAGTTACCGATACATTATCACCATATCCATTAACAGCTTCATCAACGCCATTATCGACAATTTCCCAAATTAAATGATGCAAACCTTGAGAGTTTGTCGATCCTATGTACATACCAGGACGTTTCCTGACGCCTTCCATCTCTGATAAGAGTTCTATGTTTTGGGCTGTGTATTTCTTTTCGGCTTGTTCGATATCTTGCATTGTAAAATTATGTCCGTCAAATGGGATAAAGTAATTATAACGCATTTTTTATTCAAAAATAAGTGCGAATACGGCATAATTTTAAAGAGGTTTTAACTTATGAATATTTATGTTGTTAATATATTAACATTGCTAGCGGCAATGATAATTGGGTACTTGCTTGGCTCAATACCAAATGGAGTCATTATCGGAAAGCTGTTTTTCGATAAGGATCCTAGAGATTATTATTCCAAGAATTCTGGAGGGACGAACTCTGGCAGGGTATTAGGCAAAAAGATGGGAATATTGGTAACTATTCTTGATATGTTAAAAGCCATAACTGCCGTGTTCTCCTTCTGGGCTTTCTTACAATTCTCAGGATTATTCGAACAATATTACCTTTGGGGCAATTATTACGATGCTAGACCTTTAATATATTATTTAGCTGGATTATTCGCTATTATTGGACATTGCTATCCACTATATATTCATTTTAAAGGAGGAAAAGCCGTTGCCTCAACTTTTGGAATCAATGGTTCTATCTCCCCAGTCTTATTTGCTCTAGATTTAACTTTCTTTATATTCCTCAAGAAAAAGAAAATGGTTTCCTTGTCTTCTATGTGCACTAGCGTTGTTGTTACTCTTGGGGTTTATATCATTTCAATTATCTCTATCTGTACTGGTTTTGATTCTAATTTATTATCATTCGCCTTTGGGTCAATCCAGTTTCCAAAGATTGGATTTGAACTTGCCGTACTTGATACTTTCTTATCTTTAATTATCATATATAGACATAGGGCAAACATTGCTAGAATCAAAAACGGAACCGAAAGCAAAGTTTCCTGGATGAAGTAGAAAATTAGTAGTTTTTTAGTTTCGTTAATCTTATTGTGGAAATATATTGTTGATAAGTTTTAGTATTAAATTGTTTCGATTATTACTAAGTTTTTCATTGACATTAAAAATACAAGTTTTTGACAAAATATTAAAATCGTTATATTTTCTAGTAAAATAATTTGCACAAAAAAAGCAACCCATTTCTAGGCTGCTTCACTACTTCTATTCAATTAGAGGTTATTGTTTTTCTTCATTGAATTCATGACTGCTCTAATGTTGGCTTCAGTTGGTTTTCTACCCATTTGAAGGAACATCGCACGAATCATTTTTTCATTGATTGGAGGATTTTTCTCTAACTCTTTTTTAATAAGAGCCTTAGCTCCGAAGAAGCCTCCGACAAGTCCAATAATCAAAGCACCGATGACTAGTCCGAACCAGCCACCATCCCAGGACATTAATATCATTATTAGGCCCTACCGTCGTATTTTCCGGTTGTAGTATCTACAGAGATCTTGTCGCCTTGGTTGATGAATAATGGAACACGGATTGTCATTCCGGTTTCTAGAACTGCGTCTTTGGAACCACCATTGGAGATTGTATCGCCTCTAACGCCTGGTTCACATTCAGTAACGGTTAAGACTGCCTTTGCAGGAAGTTGGACACCTAATACTTCGTCTTCATAAGAAATGATGGTAACTTCACTATTTGGGGCAAGATAAGGAATCTCGTTCTTTAAATTGGTCTTTGGAAGTTCGATTTGTTCGTATGTTTTTCCATCCATGAAGCATAGGGTTTCGCCAGTATCATAAAGATATTGCATAATCTTTTTGTCGATATGAACATCTTCAACACCATAACCTGAGTTTCTTGCTAATTCGATAATGGCACCGGTACGGATGTTTTTGACCTTAACCTTGGCAACCATCTTCCTCATAGCG
>DAVZIW010000064.1:0-8446 GCA_052273085.1 Candidatus Alloenteromonas sp. | reverse complement strand
TAGAGACTAATTGGCGTAAGGAAAAAGAAAAAATTTCCACTTTGGAAGTTGAAAATGCCAGAATGAAGGAACGCCTTTCCGGAATTAAGGATTCCTCGGCAGTAAATTCTACTAACATTGATTTGTTAAATAGGATTACTAAGCTTGAGAATGAATTATATAAAAGGGGCGTCAATCCAAATAACATCTAATCCGGCCCGAGCGACTGCTGCTAGAAATAGTAGAGGAAAGTCCATGCTCGCACCATCTGAGATGATGGTAGTGCTTGCGCTGAGGGAATAAATAACCTCAGGTATGTAGAAGTGCATAACGGCGAAGAGAAGTCTCCAGTAGAATTATCTTCCTAAGGTGCCACAGAGACGAGCTTAACGGCGACGTTAAGATGAAACGCGGTAAACCCCACAAGCGAGAAACCCAAATTTGGTAGGGGAAGTCCTAGAGATGAAATGAAATCAAAAGGACCGGCATATGCCGAGATAAATTGTCGCTCTCGACAAAACATGGCTTACAGGGTCGGATACTTTTTAAAAGAAAGAAGGAAAAAAGATGAATATACCTACAAAAATTACTACTGTTAGAATTGTTCTAGTCGCCGTCTTGCTTGTCTTCTTATTTACTTGCTCTGTCATTCCTTCCTTTGAATCTTTAATGCTTGGGAATTCTGGAATCAATCTAGTATATCTAATCGCATGTATCGTATTTATCGTTGCATCCTTGACTGATTTCCTTGATGGATATCTAGCAAGAAAATGGAATCAAGTAACTGACTTAGGTAAATTCCTTGATCCAATCGCAGACAAGATGCTTGTTAATGGCCTTCTTATATTTCTAGTATTCCCTTGGCCATTCGCCCCTAACCAAAGATGCTTTATCCCTGTATTTTGCGTTATCTTGATGGTAATTAGGGATTTAGTTGTAGACGGACTTAGGTTTATAGCTGCTAAGAAAAACGAAGTCATTGCTGCTAATATATTTGGAAAGCTTAAAACTGTTTCCCAAATGATTGCTATTCCAGTAGTTTTATTAAACGGTTGGCCATTCTCTTATTTTGATTCTTCTTGGCCTGTTGCTATTAATATTTGCTCTATCCTTATTTATATAGCTACATTCTTCTCTCTACTTTCGGGTATAATTTATGTTATACAAAATAGAAAAGTATTGAAGGAGGGGAAGCATGAGTAACCTTGAAAGTCTTTTAAACAAATTAAAGGAACAAAAACTTACTTTAGGAAGTGTTGAATCTCTTACCGGAGGATTATTTGCTTCTTCAATATGTTCTATTCCTGGCGCAAGTGCTTCTTTTAAAGGGGCATTAGTCACTTATTGGGCAAGCGAAAAGATTTCTTTATGTAATGTAAAGAAAGAAACTATAGATAAATATGGAGTAGTTTCATCCCAAGTTGCTTCTGAAATGGCAATCGGCGGAAAGAAAGCTCTTGGAGTTGATATTTGCCTTTCTTGTACAGGCAATGCTGGTCCAACCGTTGAACCTGGTGGCAAGGCTGTTGGAGATGTCTATTTAGGGTTATGTTATCAAAACTTTGTTTGGACAATCCCACTTCATTTTGATGGAGATAGAAATTTCATTAGGGAAAATACAGTCGAAGCCATGGCTACTTTTGCCCTAAGTATATTGAATAGATAAAAAATAATTTGAGCCTTTTTGATAGGCAAGAGGCTACATATATTGTAAGGAGGCCGAAATAATGGCTAATGTAAACGAAAAAGATAAAGCACTTGAAGATGCTCTAAAATGTATTGAAAAAGCATACGGAAAAGGTTCTGTTATGCGTCTAGGGGAACGTCCACATGTCGATGTCGATGTAATTCCTACTGGATCTATTTTATTAGATCAAGCTTTGGGAGTCGGCGGATATCCAAAAGGAAGGATTGTTGAAATATATGGTCCTGAATCTAGTGGCAAGACCACTCTTGCTCTAGAAGCAATCGCCCAAGCCCAATTAAAAGGCGGAAGAGCTGCCTTTATAGATGCCGAACACGCTATCGATCCTGAATATGCTGCTAAATTAGGCGTTGATATTGATGAATTAATTCTTTCTCAACCTGATTCAGGAGAACAAGCTTTAGAAATATGTGAAATGTTAGCATCTTCTGGGGCTATTGATATTATTGTTGTTGACTCAGTCGCAGCTTTAGTCCCACAGGCTGAACTTGATGGAGTAATGTCAGATAACCAAGTTGGCTTGCAAGCTAGACTTATGTCAAAAGGCATGAGAAAGATTGCTGGTATATTAAATAGGACTGGAACAGTAGTTATATTTATTAACCAACTCCGTGAAAAAGTCGGTGTTATTTATGGAAACCCAGAAACTACTACTGGTGGACGTGCCTTAAAATTCTATGCTTCTATTAGAATTGATATCCGTCGTGCCGAAGCCATCAAGAGTGGTTCTGATATAGTTGGCAATTCAGTCAAAGTCAAAATCGTTAAGAACAAGGTTGCCCCTCCATTTAAGAGCTGCACCATCGATATGTTATTCGGACAAGGAATATCTAGGACTGGCGAACTTCTAGATTTAGGTGAAGAATATGGCTTGCTTAAGAAATCTGGTAACTGGTATGAAATAGATGGCAACAAGATTGGAAACGGAAGGGAAGCTTCTAAAACTTATCTAAAAGAACATCCGGAAGTTGCTAAAGATCTTGAAGAAAAAATCAAAGAAAAGATAAAAACCGAATAAATTCGCGGCAGGGAAACCTGCCTTTTCTATTTAAAGTGAAATCAAGGCTACACAAAAGGGGCTTTTAAGGTTTAAAATATAGTTGTACCTCGGTACAAGCCTTACTTGTAATTCATTTATAATATAAGGAATAGCGATATATATTTTACTTTGATAAACCATGTAGGGTCTTTGTGCCGTTTTGGTCGCAAGGAGAATTTTAATGTTATTCTATTTATCTGAGGGAGGATGGATTGGGATATTAGTAGGTGCAGTATTGTTTGCTGCCTTGCTAACTTTTGGTCTTTGCTTTTTCTTCATGGTACTTAAATCAAAAAATGCTTCGAAAAGTGCCGAACAAATTATCAAAGAAGCCAAAGTAAAATCCGAGCATATCCTCAAAAATGCCGAAATTGACGCTAAACAATTGGCGTTGAATGTCAAACAAAAAGCCGATGAAGATATCGGCAAAAGAAAAGCCGAATTAGCAGGCGAAGAACAAAAACTTTCTATCAGGGAGCAAAATATCGATGCTAGGGATAATGCCCTTCTAGAAAAGGAAAATAACCTTGATAGAAAATCCGAACAACTAAGTCAATCTATTGAATCTTACAAGAAACGCCAAAGCGAACTTGACCAAAAGATTGATGACATCATCGTTGAACTTGAAAAAGTATCTGGTATGTCAACTCAAGAAGCCCATGATGAAATTATGGCTAGGGTTGAATCTAAGATGTCTATGGAAATAGCGGCTTATATTAAAAATGCCGAAGATGAAGCCAAAGAAACCGCTGAATCCAAAGCCATAGATTTATTAAGCCTTGCTTGCCAAAGATATGCTCAAGATGTTACTACCGAAAGAACTGTCTCTGTCGTAGCTCTTCCAAGTGATGAAATGAAAGGAAGAATCATCGGTAGAGAAGGAAGAAACATCAGGGTGTTAGAACAAGAATTAGGTGTTGATTTGGTAATTGATGATACTCCTGAAGCTATTACCGTTTCTTGCTTCGATCCTATTAGAAGAGAAGTTGCAAGACGTTCATTAGAATACCTAGTAAAGGATGGAAGAATCCAACCAGGAAGAATCGAAGATGTCGTTGCTAAATGCAAAAAAGAAGTCGCTGATTCTACTCTCAAGTATGGTGAAGAAGCTTGCTTCAAGCTTGGCCTTCCACGTATCAATAAAGAACTTGTTTCCTATATTGGTAGACTACATTATCGTACTTCATATGGCCAAAATGGTTTAGAGCATTCCATGGAAGTTGCCTATTTAACCGGTATCATGGCTGGTGAACTTGGTCTTGATGTCAACTTGGCTAGAAGAGCTGGATTACTTCATGACATTGGTAAATCCGTTGACTTCGAATTAGAAGGAAGCCACGTTGAGTTAGGCGCCCAGTTAGCAAAGAAATATGGTGAGAATGAAGTAGTAGTAAATTCTATCGAATCTCATCATGGCGACGTACCTGCTAAATTTGTTATTTCTTATCTAGTTGCTGCCGCTGATACATTATCTGCTGCTAGACCTGGTGCAAGAAGCGAAACTCTTGAAACTTATGTCAAGCGTATCGAACAACTTGAAACTCTTGCCAAAGGATTTGATGGAGTTCAACAAGCTTACGCCATGCAATCTGGAAGAGAAATTAGAGTCATGGTCATGCCAGAAAAGATAAGTGATTCCCAATCTGTCTTATTAGCTCAAGAATTAAGAGAAAAGATAGAAAAGGAAATGACTTACCCTGGTCAAATCAAAGTCTCTGTCATCCGTGAATACAGGGCTATTGAGACTGCAAAATAAGATGAACGTTGTTTTTCTTGGAGACATTGTAGGGCATGGAGGAATATCTTCCGTGTCCTCTTTTTTGCCCTTATTTAAAAAGAAAAACGATATAGACTTTGCAATTGCCAATGGCGAGAACGCCGCTAGTGATGGCAAAGGGCTAACTGAAAATGATTTCTTAAAGATTATCGAGGCTGGTGTCGATGTAGTTACATTAGGTAATCATTATGCTTCAAAGCAGCAAGCCTTAACGTTTGGGAAGAAATATAAGAATCTATTATTCCCTTTGAATGTTATTGGTCATGGAAGAGTAAACGGCACCAATTGCTTCAAAGTAAAGGACACATATATCCAGGTAACTAATATTCTAGGACAAGCATTTCTTAAAGAAGTCGTGACGTCTCCATTTGAAACATTGTCCTCATTAATATCTAATCCTGACATTCCTCTAATTCATATAGTTGATTATCATGCTGAATCAAGTTCGGAGAAAGCTACAATGGCATTCGAATTTGATGGGGGGTTAACTGCTTTGCTAGGTACCCATACGCATGTTCAAACTAACGATGCATTGATATTAGAAAAAGGGACAGCCTTCATGACAGATGTTGGGTATTGTGGTGGATATCCTTCTATAATTGGGTTTGAACCTAATTCGATTATTGAGAAGAATTTGTATAAAATAAATACGCCATTTAAAACAAAAGAAAATGGAGATTCCATTATTAATGGAGTTCTAATGAAAATTGATGAAGAAAGCGGGTTTTGCAAGGAAATAATTCCAATTTGCTTGATAAACGGAAAGGAAAAAGAATATGGGAAAATTAATTTATAAGTCTCTTCCTGACATGTCTAAGGCTAGGAACAGAGTAGATAATCCAAAAGTAATTTTTGATGAAATTAAAGTTGGACCTCATTTAGCCAAATTTGCTAAAGGCAAGAAATATGTCATCAAGACTTTTGGCTGCCAGGCTAATGTTAGAGATGAAGAAATTCTTTCTGGTTATTTAGAGAAGGCCGGCTTCATAAAAACAAGTAATGATAGAGAGGCCGATCTTGCTATTATCAATACTTGTGCGGTTAGAGAAAATGCTGAAGAAAAAGTCTATGGCGAGATTGGTAAATTCAAGGTCAATAAGACTAATAATAAAGACTTCATTCTTTGTGTTTGCGGTTGCATGATGCAAGAAGAAGGAAGTGCTGATTTTATAATGAAGACATATCCTCATGTCAGCCTTGTTTTTGGCACTCATAACGTTAATAAGATTCTTGATTTGCTAGAAGAAAAAATTGCTAGAAATAAGAAACTTGTCGAAGTTTATTCTTTTGCAGGAGATGTTATTGAAAACTTGCCTTCGGTTAGACTTGATCCATATAAGGCCTATGTAAATATTACTTATGGATGTGATAAATTCTGCACCTATTGCATTGTTCCTTATACTAGGGGAAGAGAACGTTCTAGAAAGTTAGAAGAAATAGTTGCTGAATGCAAAGAGCTTGTAGCAAAGGGCTATCAAGAAATCACCTTGCTTGGTCAAAATGTTAATTCATATGGTAAGGATTTCCATGACGGGACTAATTTTGCCAAAGTCTTAGAAGAAGTTGCTAAGTTAGGTATTCCAAGGCTACGTTTTATGACTTCCCATCCTTGGGATTTCTCTAATGACATGTTAGAAGTAATTGCAAAATATCCAAATATAATGAAGTGTATCCATCTTCCTGTTCAATCTGGATCAACATCCGTTCTTCGCTTGATGGGCAGAAGATATAGCAGGGAAGAATATCTAGATTTAGTTGGCCGTATTAGGAAAACAATACCAGGGGTAGCGTTAACTACAGATATAATTGTTGGCTTCCCAAATGAAACAGAAGAAGAATTTGAAGAGACTTTGACTTTATGTGAGAAAATCCAATATGATTCCGCTTTTACCTTTATCTATTCTCCTAGAAAAGGAACCCCAGCTGCTAAGATGATTGATAATGTTAGCGATAAGGAAAAACATGATAGATTTATTAGATTAGTAAAGGTTATCGAAGAAGGTGTTTCTAAACATGCTGAATCAATGGTCGGAAAGACTTATAAGGTTTTAGTAGATGGACCTTCTAAAAAGGATAAGGGAGTGCTTTCTGGTTATACCGAATCTTCTAAATTAGTTAATTTCAAAGGTCCTTCTTTCTTAAAAGGGCATATAGTAAATGTCTATATTAATGAAAGCCATACTTATTCTTTGATTGGAACATTAGTAGATGATCCTATTTTAGTTCTTGCTTCCTCTTTAAAAGAAAAAATAGAAAAAGAAGATTCCTATATTAGATATATAGAATGTAAGAACGCTTTTGAATCATCATCTTCTTTAAAACAATTAAAGGAAGAAATGGAAGGAAAACAAAAGCAATTAGTAAATAAATCATTTAAGACTGATGAGGATTTGTTGCCTTTGAAAAAAGAGATAGACGAACTTAAGAAAGCCTATTTTAATGACCCCGTGTATTTAAATTTGCAATCTTCCATTGCTGATTTATCTTCTTTATTAGAGCAAATAAAGGACAACTTAGAATGATAATAGTCTTAACAGGTCCAACAGGAAGCGGGAAAAGCAAACTTGCTATCGAACTAGCAAAAGAAATAGATGCTGCAATTATTAATGCGGATGCTTTTCAGGTCTATAAAGAGCTTTCAATCGCGACTGCTAAACCTAGCGAAGAAGAATTATTCGAAGTCCCTTCTTTTCTATTTGATTTCATACCTTTGGATAGTTCATATAACGTCAAGGAATATCAAGAAGACTTACGTAGTGCGATAGCAACTATTTCTCCATTTAAGAAGAATATCATTATTGCTGGAGGAACTGGACTATATATTAGGGCTGGCCTATACGATTATGAATTTCCAGATCTCCCGAATGTTGATATGAGTAAATACCAATCTTTAAGCGACGAAGATCTTTTTGCTTTATTAAAACAAGTAGACTCTGATTCGGCTTTGACTATCCATCCTCATAATAGAGTTAGGGTATTACGCGCCTTAGAGATTTATTTTAGTACCGGAAATACTAAATCTAATATCATTGCCAAACAAAATCATGAACCTATTTATGATTGCCTTTTCTTTGGGTTAGAAAAAGAAAGGGAACTTAATTACGAAATTGTAAATAAGCGTGTTGATGAAATGTTTGAAAAAGGATTAGTAGAAGAGAATAAATACCTAATAGATAAATATGGTAGGGATAGAAGTGCTTTTAAGGCTATCGGAGTTAAGGAATTATTCCCTTATTTTGATGGAAAGATTACTTTAGAAGAAGCCAAAGAAACAATTAAAAAGAACACCAGGCATTATATTAAACGCCAGATGACATTCTTCTCTCATCAATTCAAGATCACTTGGATTAAAGGTAAATTTGACATAATGGGTCGCTTAAATGGATAAATTTGATTCTCGTACAATTGGGTTGATTAAAGAAGAAGGGGTACTTGCTTTATCTAAATCTAAAGTAGCTATTTTTGGAGTGGGTGGAGTAGGCGGAACTTGTCTAGAAGCCTTAGTTAGAAGTAATGTTGGCCAAGTCGATATTTATGATTTTGATAATGTAGATGAATCGAATCTAAATAGGCAAATCTGTTTTGATTATTCTTCTATAGGCAAAGAAAAAGTTACTATAGCCAAAGAAAAGATGAACAAGATAAATCCTCGTACTGTTATAAATGCTTTTTCTTTAAGACTAGATTTAGATAACGTTAAAGAACTAAATTTATCCCAATATGATTATGTAGTCGACTGCATTGACGAAACCGCTCCAAAGATTGCTCTTATCAAAAGATGTATCAATGAAAATATTAGAATTGTTTCTTCTTTAGGAATGGCTAATAGATTTGATCCAAGCAAAGTTATTATTACCACGTTGGATAAGACATATAATGACCCTTTAGCTAAATTAATAAGGAATAAACTTAGAAGCGAAGGCATAAATCCAGAATTATTGCCTGT
>DAVZIW010000063.1:0-8501 GCA_052273085.1 Candidatus Alloenteromonas sp. | reverse complement strand
GGGCATGCTTCTAATGAACAAGTTTCTTTTAAAAGAGGCTTAAGAATCAAAAATAATGGACCCGTGTATGGATTAGGCGATAAAGCAGGTCCATTAGATAGAAGAGGGTATGACTATATAAATTGGAATAGCGATCTTCCTGCTGCCCATACTGAAATGTTTAAGTCTTTATATAAGTCCATTCCTTTCATTACTTTATTTAGGAAAGATAAATCCATCGGGGCTTTCTTTGATAATACATATAAAACATATTTTGATTTCAATAAGACGGTCAATGATGAAGTTATATATAGCTTTGAAAAAGGCTATATTGATGCTTACTTCTTTATTGGCTGCCTAAATGATGTGATTTCTGCCTATACGGCTTTAACTGGAAGAAATTCATTACCCCCAAGATGGAGTCTAGGAACTGGACAATGCCGCTGGTCCTATATGAATAAAGAAGAAGTAGAAGCAGTAATTGAAGGATATAAAAATGCAGACATTCCTTTATCTAGCGTCTATCTAGATATTGACTATATGCATAAATATGAAGACTTCACGATTGATGATAATAAATTCCCAAATTTCACTACATGGGTCGCCTCAATTAAAGAAAAAGGCATACATGTAGTTACTATTATTGATGCCGGAGTTGCTGCTAGAGAGAATTATTTTGTCTATGAAGAAGGATTAAAGGGAGATTATTTTTCAAAGCAAAATAAGCAAATTTATCATAACGAAGTCTGGCCAGGAGATTCAGTCTTCCCATCCTTTATCAATGAAAAGACAAAGGCGTGGTGGTCTAATCTAGTTGCATCTTTCTTAAATAACGGGATGGATGGAATTTGGAACGACATGAATGAACCAGCATCCTTTAAAGGCCCATTGCCAATGGATGTTGATATGGGTGGATTAACCCATGAAGAAGCACATAATGTCTATGGGCATTGCATGGATGAAGCTACTTATAATGGATTTATAAAAGCTAATAAAAGACCCTATGTCATCACTAGGGCTGCTTATGCTGGGACTAGTAGATATTCGACAATGTGGACTGGAGATAATCAATCCATCTATTCACATTTAAGATTATCAATCCCTCAATTATGCTCAATGTCTATATCTGGAGTTGCTAATGTTGGAGTCGATATTGGTGGATTTAGTGGTGATTCAACGGAAGAACTTCTAGTTAAATGGGTTGAGGCTTCTATATTCTCTCCTTTATTTAGAAACCACTCTGCTTTAGGTAGCAAACATCAAGAACCATATTTATTATCTAAACCAAACCTAGAAAGATATAGGAGGGCAGTTCTAACTCGTTATGAACTAATCCCGACTTTATATGATTTGCTTTACCTCCATACCCAAAACGGGAATTTAGTACTTAGGCCACTTGTCTATAATTTCCCAGATGATGAGAATACCTATAATGAAAATAGCGAGATCATGCTAGGGGATAGCTTCCTTTTAGCACCTTGCTTGAATCCAGGAGAAAAAGTAAGGTCAATATATTTCCCTGATACTTTCTATTGCTATTTTACCGGTGAAAAATTTAGCAAGGGATACCATCTATTTGATACAAGCAAAAGTATTCCTTTATTCATTAGAGACCATTCATTAGTAGTAGTTAATCCTATAAATACTTATGATACTAATTTCCCTGATACATTAAGAATATTGCATACAGGTAATGCATCTGCTTGCTTCCATTATGAAGATAGTGGGGATGATTTAGATTATCAAAATGGTAAATATAATCTTTATCTAATTAAGCTAGATGAAGAAAAAGGAATAAGTATTACTCCTATCCATGTTGGTATGGAAACCAATTATAAATACATCCAAATTGACTGCATCGACGGGACTAGTTTTGATGCACCCTTTTCCCTAGATAATTAGACATTGTATTAAAATTGTCATTTTGGTTTTGTCAATTTCTTGATTATAGCCTAAAATAATCTGAGTTTTTGTTTGGAGGATCCTATGGATACCAAGTTTATATTTGTTACTGGCGGAGTTGTGTCTAGTTTAGGCAAGGGAATATCCGCTTCTAGCCTTGGCTTGCTTTTGAAAAAAAGAGGCTTTAAGGTCTTTATGCAAAAGTTCGACCCATATTTGAATGTTGACCCAGGTACAATGTCACCTTATCAACATGGTGAAGTCTTTGTTACTGATGATGGAGCCGAAACTGACCTTGATATCGGCCATTATGAGAGATGGCTTGATGAGAATCTAACAAAGGAATCTTCAGTTACTTCTGGTAAGATTTATTCTTCCGTCATATCTAGAGAAAGAAGAGGGGATTATCTAGGTGCTACCATCCAAGTTATTCCTCATATTACAAACGAAATCAAACAAAGGCTTCTTGACGCCGCTAGAGTATCTAAAGCCGATGTTGTCATTACCGAAATAGGTGGTACAGTAGGTGATATTGAGTCACTTCCATTCCTAGAAGCCATTAGACAAGCTAGGTTAGAATTTGGCTATTCTAACACCATGTTTGTCCATAACACCTTGGTTCCTTACCTCAAGACAAGCGAAGAAACAAAAACCAAGCCAACCCAACACTCCGTTAAGGAATTAACTGGTTTAGGTATCCAACCAGATGCGATTATCTTAAGAAGTGAAGTCAAACTAGATAAGCATACAAAAGAAAAAGTATCTTTATTCTGCAATGTACCTCTAGAAGGTGTATTTGAAGCAGATGATTGCGAATGCATTTATGATTTGCCAATCGATTTACATGAACAAGGAATCGATGATTATGTCTTAAAACATTTTGGATTAAGTGCAAAAGAACCTAATTTGACTGATTTAAGAAAATTCATATCCAAGATTAAGAATATCAAAGATACCGTCAAGATTGCTCTTGTTGGTAAATATGTCGAATTAAAAGATGCCTATCTATCAGTTTATCAAGCCTTGAAGGCTGCCGGATATGCTCATGATGCCAATGTCGAAATCGAATGGATTAAATCCATGGATATCAAAGAAAATAATGTCGATTCATTACTTTCTAATTGCGATGGCATCTTAGTTCCTGGAGGATTTGGACAAAGAGGATGTGAAGGAAAGATATTAGCTATTAAATATGCTAGGGAACATAATGTCCCATTCCTAGGAATTTGTTTAGGTATGCAACTTGCCGTTATTGAATATGCAGAAGATGTATTAGGAATGGAAGGAGCTAATTCAACTGAATTCGATCCTGAATCCAAATATCCTGTAATTGATATCTTACGTGACCAATATAACGGAATCGATATGGGTGGCACCCTTAGATTAGGTAGCTATGATTGCAAGTTAACTAAAGGTTCTTTGGCTGCTTCTTGTTACAAGAAAGATTTAATTAGAGAAAGACACCGTCATAGGTATGAATTCAATTCCAAATTCGCTGAACAATTTGCTTCTAGCCATATGAAATTAAGCGGAATAAATCCTCAGACTGGTTTAGTTGAAATTGTTGAATTAGATAACCATCCATTCTTCATTGCTAGCCAATTCCATCCTGAATTTACTTCTAGACCATTAAGACCAAATCCATTGTTTGATCATTTTGTTGGCGCCTCTATTTTGAATAAGAACAAATAAATATGATAGAATTCCCTCTATGAAGAAAGCCTTATGCTTAAGTGCCTCTAATAGTGGCAGGGGGGATAAACAAAAAATTGATAACCTAATTAAGGATAGATTGTCCAAGGTTTTCGATATTTTTGATTTTGTTAAGATTGATGATATTGATTCTCTTCTTTTAGAACTTCCATCAATGCTAGAAGGTTATGATAGCTTAATAGTTTGTGGTGGCGATGGTACTTTAAATAATGTTATCAATGTTGTTGCTAGATTAGATAAAAGGTCAACCATAGGATATATACCTACTGGAACCATGTGCGATTGCAGTTCTATTTTTGGACTTTCTAGATCAATTAAAAAATCTATAAAAGTCATAGAAAATAACTACACGGGTCGCTTCGATTTAGTAAATGTCGGGGATAACTATTTTGTCTATATGGCTGCTTTTGGGGCTTATACTTCTATTTCTTATGAGACCAAAAGAAAGAAAGTAAAGAAGTTCCATTATTTCGCTTATTATTTCGCGTCCATTAAAGAGGCGTTTAAGAAGACACGGGTCAATTATTCTTTTAAAGTTGATGAGAAAACATATACAGGGGTCGCTCCTTTTGTCCTTTTAATGAATGGGAAAAAGGTTGGTGGATTTAAAGTAAACAAGAAGTCTTCTTCTAAAGATGGGGTGTTTGAATTATATCTAACAAAGAATACCATTTTTAATGGACTTCTTTCCTATCTCCCTTTTAAAATAACTAAACCCATATATGCAAAAGAAGTAGAAATATTAGATGCCCCATCTATTTGGTGTCTAGATGGAGAAAAGAAAGAAATTAAGGGCAAAGCTATCAAGATAATGCCTAAACATATCTCATTTTATTGCGTTAAATCCCTATCCGAATGAATTTTTAGCCCACTTTTGCGTTGATTTTTCTTTTTTCTTTTCATTCATTGTTTTACAATGAGTGTAACGATAACTTGAAGTGGAGGTTATTCTATGAAAAAGAAAGTAACTATATTTTCTATCCTAGGCCTTCTATTTTTAGCAGGCGGACTTGTCTTACTCTATTTTTTGCCAACCCTAATGGGAGACAAAGCCTTCTTTAAATCAGACGCCCTAATCAACTTTGCTAATATTGGCAATGTTTTCTCGGGAATGTTTTCTTCCCTCACCTCGCTAGGTACAATACTTTTTATCTCAGTATCTGGAGTATTGCTATTTATCTTGGTATTGCATCTATGCTTCCTAATTGGGAAAAAGCATCCTCTTGCCTTACTTGAATTCTTTGGATTCTTAATCGAGGCAGTTATTTTTGATTATTCGGTAATTGCATTCTTCTACAAAGGATTCTTTACCGAAACTCCATTTGGGGCACACGGTCCATTTGGAGTAAAAGATGGTGGCTTAATTGCCTTATCCTTAGATTATTTCAATAACAAGGCCTTTGATATTTGGTGGTTCTTATTAACATTAGTCCCTGCCTTATTGATATTAATTGGTCTTATTTTCTCTTTGATTGCTGTTATTGCTGATATCGCCTATTGCGCTTCTACTGGCAAAGAAAAAGACAAAGTCGAAGAAAATAAAACCGTTCCAAGCAATGTCTTGGTTGTCCATGATGAAGATACACCTAATCAAGATGATTTTATCTCCGATCTAGAAAAAGCAGATACCCCATCTAGCAAAGGAAATGAAATTGCTTCAGCAAGTCCAGTTGGAGAAATGTCTCCTCGCAATCAAACTCCAGCCTATGGATTAGCTTCTGGCCAATCTATTGCAGGACCATTATTAGTCCAATATATAAATACATACGCACCTGAAAATTCTAAGACAGAAGAACCTGCTTCTAAAAAAGGAGCGGTACCTGTATCAGAAATCCAAGGTGCTATATCTGGAGAAAAGCATTTATCTGCAGATGATATTAGAAAGATTGTCCATGAAGAACTCTCTAACAAGGAAAAACCAAATACCCCTGTTATAGTTTCAGTTCCTGCTCCTATAACTAGCGAAGAAAAATCCAAGGGAGTCAGTGCTGATGAAGTACGTTCAATCTTTGCCGATGAATTAAGCAAAGTCTTTGCAAAAGAAGAAGAAATCATTGTTGAACCAGAACCTCAAAAGACTTTAACTCCTGAAGATATCAAAAAGATTGTTAGGGATGAACTTGATTCCAAAAAGGAAGAAGAAGCACCTAAGGTAGTCGAAAAGCCTGCCGAACAACCTACATTAAGCGAAAGCGATGTCAGGGAAGTAATAAAACAAGAATTATCTGCATTCAGAGCCGAAAACGAAAATATTCAGAAGAAGAAACTTGAGGAAGAAGAAAACGCTAGGAAAGCCGAAGAAGAAAAAGCCAAGGCCCTCCAAGATGCTAGACGCTTTGCTCTTGATCAACTCCGCAAGGAAGAAGAAGAGAAAAAGAAACGTTTAGAAGAAGAAAACCTCAAGAAGCAAGAAGAGGAAAAGCGTCTTGAAGCCTACCGTTTATCCGAAGAAAGAAGGAAGGCTTTAGAAGAAGAAGTCAAAAAGCCAACCTTGACTGCAACTGACATTAGGCAAATATTCTCCGAAGAATTTGCTAAGCTTCCAAAAGAAGAAACTAAGCCAGTTGAAGATAGCAATAAGCTAACCCCTGAAATGATTAGAGAGATAATCAAGCAAGAATTATCTACCTCAACCATCAAGGAAGCTAAAGTCGCCCCAACTAATGTAGTCATCAAAGACGAAGTCCCAACCCCTGAACCAAAGAAAGAAGAAGTCGTTCCCCCAACTCCACATATTACGGTAGTAGTAAATAATCCTGCTCCTGTAGTTGAAGAGAAAAAGGAAGTAATCGAAGAAAAGAATGTCGAGCCTGTAAAAAGGGTAGTAGGCGCAGTCAATCCTGACCTTCCACCTCATGATAAGATTATCCGTATCCCATTCCCAACTAGGATGCTAGATGCCGATAAGGATATGAAATCCAATTACAGCGAACTTAAGTCTGAGATACTCTCTTACGGAGTAAAGTCTAGAATCTCCAATTCTGGCGATACATTCCGTCTACATAAGATTACATTCGTTAAGATTACAATCGCTGGGAAATCCCTTAAATTATATTTCGGACTTGATCCAAAAGATTATGCGAATACTCCTCTTCCAGTCCAAGATGTTTCCCATAAGAACATCTATAAAGACATTCCTCTTGTCTTCAAGGTAAAATCTGAATTATCACTTAGAAGGGCAAAGCAATTGATTGCTGATGTCATGGATAAGAATGGACTTGAGCAAGGCAAGATAGTTCCTCATAACTGGGCAGCCGAATTAAAAGATTACAAGCCTAGCGATAAGGATGATGACCAAGCTGACGAATAAATAAGAAATACAGGGCACTACAAAGCGCCCTGTTATTTTATTTTATTTATATATAGGTTATATATTTCCTTAGTTAGTTCATCGATATTTCTATTATCCGTTTTGATTGCATAGTCATATTTGACATTGCTTTCTTTAAATCTTTCTTCGTCGTTATCTAGCCTTTTCTTTATGTCTTCTAGTTTATCTCCTCTAGATAACATTCTTTCTTCTCTAGTCTTTTTGCTAGCCTTTAATAAGAAGACAACCATGCTTCCATCATTTAATTTTAGGAAAGAAGATATCCCATCAGGTTCAAGTACGATGCATTTATCTTTGCCAACTTCGGATTTAGAACATCCATAATAATTTCCGTTATATGAAGTAGATTCGACTAGCTTGTTTTCTTCTTTTAATTTGAGGAATTCTTCTTTGGTCAAAAAATAATAATCAACCCCGTTTACTTCCCCATTTCGCATTGGCCTAGTTGTATTCGTTATAGCCTTTTTTATGTGATAATTCTTTGAAAGTGATTTGGCAATTTCAGTTTTTCCTGAAGCACTTTGTCCTACTAATAAAATCATGTCTCTAATTATTGTTTTTTAATTATGTTAGTTCAAGTTGAAAATAGTTTTACCAAAAAATATAAAATCAGGTTTATGGCAAAAAACAAGTTAAAAACATTCGATAAATTCGTAATTTAACATTTATATAATTTCTTAGAACTACTTTATTTAGGAAAGATTAAAACGAATTAATAGAAATATTTTTTATTTTTTGTGAGCCTAGAAGGTTTCTCGTCGGTACTTAAATAGTAGGAGGGAACTCTATGAACACGAGCAAGCACTTTATTATCGAAAATGAATGTAAGCAAAAGGTTAAGGATATAGTAAAGAAAACTAGGCGTTGTTTATTAAATAACGGAAAGAGCCCTGATTCACATATTTATGAATTAGATTCTTCTTTCTTTAATTATGATAAAAACAAAGATAAAGAATACTTATTTAAATTAAGAGAATATTATGAATCTTTATCTCGACTAGAAAGAATGGTTTTTGTTAATGATTGCCTAGAGATGGGAAGACATTATAAATTCTGGTATCTATCTTTCTTCTATAGCAGGGATTACCAAAAGACTCTTTGTTCTTTATATCATAGATTATCAAAGGCTTTCTAATATGAAAAAGGAATACCTATTTATATTGCCTTTGCTTCTTTTGACATCCTCTTCTTTGCCGGATAGGACTTCGATTTTAGATTATAAGACAGCAGGTTTTGATTATTATGTTAATCCAGTTGTCAAAGGTGAAGATATTGTTATGGATTGGGTTATTAATACAGAGATAATCCCTATTTTTAGAGTTACCTTGCAAGTGTATTCAGATTCAAGTGAATCTAGTGTCGTCTATGAAAAAGTTGATACATATGACTATAGAAATGAAACTAGGGGTCCAAAATATCTAAAATCAATATATCCATCTAGACATAACCAAAAGGATTTAGCCTGTTTTAGATTCTATCTAGTATCTTTAAATGAAAGAAATCCATCTTTGAATGGCCAAAGATATATTTCTAACCATTTTGAATTAAAAGCAGGTCATATTTATTCATTAGAGAA
>DAVZIW010000062.1:0-8753 GCA_052273085.1 Candidatus Alloenteromonas sp. | reverse complement strand
ATTGTTTCTACCTTCTCTAGTAACATCAACCGTATCCAGCAAGTTGTTGAAGTTGCTGTTGCCCATAAAAGGAAGATATGTATCCTTGGAAGGTCAATGAAAAACGTCATCTCCATTGCCAGGGAATATGGCTATATAAAGATTCCAGATGTTTCTTTAATTGAAGAATCAATGTTAAAGAATTACCGTCTATCCGAAGTCTGCATCATTTGTACTGGTAGCCAAGGCGAACCAATGGCAGCCTTATCCAGGATTGTTTCTGGAGATAATAGAAATACCACCATCTATCCAGGTGATACAGTCATTTTCTCTTCCAATCCAATCCCAGGAAATGGCATTTTAGTTGATAGGTTAGTCAATAATCTAGTCAAAATGGGTGCTGATATTAAACAAAATTCATTAGCATTCTCTCTCCACTCCTCTGGTCACCCATCAAGGCAAGAATTACGTTTGATGCAACGTCTAGTAAAACCAAAATATTTCATGCCTGTGCACGGCGAATATAGAATGCTTAAGTTACATGGCGATATTGCAATGCAACTAGGTATGAAGCAAGAAAATGTCTTCATTTGCGATAACGGGGATAACATTGTCCTTAAAAACCATAAGATTACAAGAGGCATCCATATATCTGCCGAAGATGTCTATATCGACGGTAATGATCTAGATGGAGTATCTGGAGCTATAATGTCAGATAGAGACATATTGAAAAATGATGGAATGATATCAATCATTTTAACAATCGAAAGCAGGACCAATACTTTAATCGTGCCTCCAATTGTCTATGCTAGAGGATTCTCTTCTGCCGAAACTAGTCACGTAGTAAGACATTCCCAGATAAGAGCTGAAGAAGCTGTCAGGGAATTAATGAAAGAAAGAGTAAGCTTTGGGGAAATAAAAACTGCACTTAAGTCTGTTGTTTCTAAATATGTCGAAAGAAAAACAGGCAGGAAGCCAATGATTATTCCTTTAATCATGAATAAGGATTGATTATGTTTATACTCGCTTCTTCTTCTCCTAGAAGGAAGGAAATATTAGCCAAGCTAGTTCCTTCTTTTGAAATTATTGTTCCTGATATTGATGAATCTATTTTGGATTTGCCTCCAAAGGATTTGGCGTTAGAAGAATCAAAGGCTAAAGCCTATACGATTTCATCTAAATATCCTAAGGATGAAATATTAGCCTGTGATACAGTAGTCATATATGCGAATAAGGCTTTAGGAAAACCACATAATAAAGAAAACGCCATTGCTATGCTTAAGATGCTAAATGGCAAGAAACATATTGTTACTTCTGGTTATACCTATATTGGAAATGGCAAAGAAATAAATAGGACCGTCTCTACTGAAGTCTACTTCAATCAGTTAAGCGATTCCCAAATCGAAGAATACGTAAATAAATTCAAGCCTTTTGATAAGGCCGGATCATATGGGATACAAGACGATTATCCTTTAATAAAGGAAATAAAGGGCAGTTATTATAATGTCATGGGATTACCTATCGAAGATATAGCGTTCCATGTCTATAAAACTAAATTCAATCGTTAAAAATCTTCTTATAAACTTCATTAGCATCCCCTTTTAATACAAGGGTTAGCTTATTTGACATCAAGATAAATCCGTCGACACCGGCGGATTTTAATTTTTCCTTGTCTAATTTTGAATAATCCTTTAGGTGGACTTCGATTCTAGAACCAATCAATTTGTAATCGACTAGATTATCGCTTCCCCCAAAAGAATCTATATATTCGCTTTTATTGCCTCTAATCTTGTTAGGTTCTTTTTTGCCCTTCTTTTTTGAAAGGAAAAAGCAAAGCAAAAGAATAACAAGAATTAAACCTACCACTCCTAAAGCTAGATAAAGTGCGTTTTGTTTTAAGAAAGAATTGAAATCAAGAACATATAAATAAAGATTGAGCATACATTAACCTTCCAAGTAGTATAATACCACAAGAGGAGCTTAGTTATGTCAAATGCAATTGAAATTGAAGCTAAAATATTAATAAGTAAGGACGATTATAGAAAATTAGCAAAATTATTCCCCGAATGCCCTAGATATATCCAAACCAATTATTATATCGATTCGGAAGATAGAATCTTAAATAAAGAAGGCATTGCCTTAAGAATAAGACAAAAGACCGATAGATTCGAATTGACCTTAAAAACTCCTTTATCACAGGGATTATTAGAGAAGAACTGTGTCATTACCAAAGATCAATTCAATGATTTCAGAAATAAAGGAATATTCCCAAAAGGAGATACATCTAGATTCTTAACCATGTTAGATATTGATTTAGATTCGTTGAAGATACTTACCTCCTTAACAACTGAAAGAATCGATGTCGAATATAAAGGCGGCTTGCTATCGATTGATAGAAATGTCTATTCCGATATCACTGATTATGAAATTGAATTTGAATACAATAACCTAGAAGGTGCGAAAGCAATATTATCTGAATTATTGGCAGACCACGGAATAAAAGAATTCACTTTCAGCAAGTCTTCAAAAACCCGCAGGGCAATGGAAGCATTGAAAAATAATTAACACATGTATCAAAAAAGCCTAGATTGAATTGTCTAGGCCTTTTTAAATTATCTAAATTAATATAATTTCTTATACAAAATAAGCGAGCCAATAGAAAATAACAAAGAAGAGAATAACTCAAAGAATAACGGAAGGTCATTACTTAAAATAGAAGCAAAATCAAAATATCCTGCAAAGTTAGTAAATACATCATTTCCTAACATAAATAGGACAATCGATCCTAGAGAAAGGAATAACGAGAATATTGAAAACAATATAATCAAGACAGCATTCTTTTTTGCCTTAAAGCAAGACATATAGATGGCTACATTAATTAAAACCAATAAAAGACAAATGCTAGAAGTAAGAAGATAGATATTATTTAAGACAGTTAAATCTAACCCTTTATTTATTATCAAGGAATTAATTAATTGATAGCTGCCCCCGATAAAGAAACAAGCTCCAAGGATTATAGAAGAAGTTAATAAAGTAGTTCTATCCTTGTTTATATAGCCAATTATTAATCCTAAAAAGGCCATAAACGATATCAAAGACGATATGGCTAATAATAAATTAGGCAAATCTAAAATCGAGATGCCATTCCCTAGATTCTTAAAATAGGAAAAGTCATAGAAATACAAAACATTGCATCCAAAGAAAACTACAAATGAGAGGATGCCCATTATTAGGAATAAAGGTTTTTTAATAGGTGTATTCTTCATAATCTAATCACATTTTATCCTTTGCATGTGGGCAAGATGCATAATTCTCGCATTCTTTTGGAGAACAATACATCTCTGCTAGACGTCTCGCCCTAGGAATAAAAGTCCTTATTTCTTCTTCGTTATATCCTACTTGAAGCCTTCTATCATCAACGATTATAGGACGTTTCAAAATAGAAGGATTCTTTCTAATAAAATCAATAAGTTCAGATATAGTCATATCATCAAAATTGATATTATTTTCAGAGACTATCTTAGAACGGGTAGAAATTATATCATCAGTTCCATTTTCAGCCTTGGCAATTACTTCCTTAACATCATCGACAGATAAAGTGTCGCCGAAAATATTTTTAGCCTCGTAAGGTATATGCTGCTCATCAAACCATTTCTTCACTTTTCTGCAGCTAGAACAAGATGGAGAAGTATAGATCTTAATCATAACGAATTCATTATAGCAACCATTACATTAATCTAAAAGATTAAAAAATCTTACTCACCGCCACTCCTTTTATTAACAATAATTCGAAGGTAAATACTCTTAGCAACATAAAATCCATCAATTTGAATACACGGGTCCCCTATTTTAGTTGTTAAAAAGGGCCACCAGCCACAGTAGCCCTTCTTAATTTGAAAGGAAATGAATTAAGTTAAGATTACTTAACCTTTGTTAGTTTAACATATTTCTTTATCCTTGCAAGTAAAATGATAAAAGAAATTATTGCTAATTAATTATGTCCCTATAAACATTTATTGTTTATCGTGTAAAATATCTCCTGAAAGAAGGATTTTATGAAACGTATTCTATCTGGAATTAAGCCAACAGGAAACTTAACATTAGGAAATTATATCGGGGCCTTAAAGCATTTTAAGGATTTCCAAGACCAAGGAGAGGTATTTATCTTTATCGCAGACCTCCACGCCTTAACTTTGCCAATCGACCCACAATTTTTAAATAATAACACTAGGGATATAGCATGTTTTTATCTAGCCTCTGGACTAGACCCAAAGAAAACAACAATATTCCTACAGTCTAGCGTTTCTGAACACGCTGAATTAAACGCCATATTACAAAATTATCTATACATGGGTGAATTATCTAGAATGACACAATTCAAAGATAAATCAGCCAAGATGAAAGAATCCGCCATTGGATTAGGATTATTCGCCTATCCAGTTTTAATGGCGGCAGACATTGTTCTTTATGATGCCGATATTGTTCCAGTAGGAGAAGACCAAATCCAACACGTAGAACTTACTCGTGACTTAGTAAAAAGAATGAATTCTAGGTATGGGGAAAATACCTTAATCGAGCCAAAATACCAAATGAATAAAGTTGGGGCTAGGATTATGTCATTAACTAACCCAAGCGTAAAAATGTCCAAATCCGATCCAAAAGGAGATATCTTCCTTCTAGATGATTTAAAGACAATAAGAAAGAAAATCATGTCTGCCGTCACTGATTCAGGAAGTGAAGTCAAATATGATAAGGAAAACAAGCCAGGTATCTCTAACTTATTGACAATATATGCTGCTTTAAAAGAAATCAGCATCGAAGAAGCTGAAGCACTATTTAAAGATTATAGATATGGCGATTTCAAGAAAGCAGTCGCTGATGCAGTCATTGAAGAAATCGAACCATTCCAAGCTAGATACCACCACTTCCTTGATAGCAAGGAATATATCGAAGTATTAAGGCAAGGAAGAGAAAAAGCCAAAGCCATTGCTTCAAAAACATTAAATAGAATCAAACACGCTGTCGGATTATTAGATATAGATGAAGAATAAATTAATCGCTATTGATTTGGATGGGACTTTATTAAGGAAAGATGAATCTTTAGGCGAATTATCAAAAAACGTATTACAGAAACTAATCCAAAGGGGGCATGTAGTTGTTTTGATTTCAGGAAGACCTACTAGATCGTTGCTTCCTATATATAATAAGCTTGGCTGCAATACTCCTTTAGTTTCCTATAACGGGGCTTATATTTATTCTCCTTATGACCCTTCTTTCCCTGGCAAGGAATTTTCTATTCCTTCTAAAATCCCATTAGAAATATTAAATAAGGGAAAAGATATATTTATCTCTTCTATCCTAGATGATTCGAATTATCTATATGCATCAAAAGAAGATAGATATCTAAAACGTTATTTTCCTTATGAAGGGATAATAACTAAATTCGGTAAGATTGATTCTTTCCCTACTGAAGGGGTTTTCTCTGCCGTTTTTAAAACACATAAAAAAGACAAAGAAAAGCTAAATGAATTAACCTCTAACCTAGGGAATATAAAATTACGTCATTGGAGAAATCGTTTCTATAGCGAGCTTTATATCGAAAACGTAAATAAAGGCAATGCGATTGAATATATTGCTTCTATTTATAATATAGATAAAGAAGATAGGATTGCCTTCGGTGATTCTTTTAATGATCTATCGATGTTAGAGGTATGTTTCACTTCCTTTGCCATGAAAAACGCTAAATCAAAAGCATTATTAGAAAGATTCCCCATAACAAAAAAAGGCAACGACCAAGAAGGTGTTGCCCTAACTTTAATTGATTTATTTGACCTCTAAGCCAAGCCTAGACATGATGCCTTTATAAATTGAGGCTGCTTTTGTTTCTAAATTAGAATCGGTCTTTCCTTTAGTCTCTATATAGAATTTGACTTTTGGTTCAGTTCCGCTAGGTCTAATAGCTAATGTTGAACCATCTTCAAATCTATATTTAAGGACATCAGAAACTGGTAATCCGACAATATCTTCTTTCTTGCCATCGCTATAAGTAATGACATCATGGAGATAATCTTCAATCGAAGAAATCTTTAAGCCTGCCAATTCAGTCAATGGGGTTTCATGTAATTCCTTCATTAACCTAGCCATGGTTTGATTACCTTCCATACCTTCAAAATAAGCATCTTTTAAGGTAGCAAAATAATATCCAAATCTTTCTTCTAGATTCTTATATGCTTCATCTAGGCATAAGCCTTTCCTTTTGTAATATAAAGCCATTTCGGAATACATTAGTATTGCCTGCACCCCATCTTTATCACGGACAAAAGGCTTAATTAAACATCCATAGGATTCTTCATATCCAAAGACAAAAGTTGGTCCATTGCCTAACAATTCGTAATGATGGATTCTTTCTCCGATATATTTAAATCCAGTAAGGAAGGATTCGACTTTAACCCCATAATGCCTAGCCACTTCTCTTCCTAGATCAGAAGTAACAATTGTATCGTACATGACTGGATCTTTTGGCATAATCCCTAATTCTAGATAATTAGAGAATAGATAATCAATCAATAAGGCCCCTGATTGATTTCCAGTCAGTCTTTCGTAATTTCCTTTACTTGAAAGGTATGCTAAACCACATCTATCCCCATCAGGATCAGTCATGACACATAAATCAGCATGGTTATTTTTTGCATATTCAAGTTCAAGTTCCCAGGCAGACGCTACTTCTGGATTAGGGGATTTAGTCGCCCCGAAATCAGGATCATGGACACATTGTTCCTTTACTGGGATTATTTCATATCCAGCTTTAGAGAATACTTTTAAAGCAGATTCATAAGAAGCTCCGTGTTGAGGAGAATAGATAACCTTAAATCCTTTTTTGTCTAATTCAGGATGGATTTGGCATCCTAAAACCAAATCACAATATTTATCATCTAATGAAGGCGGGATTATCGTATTTGTCCCTTTAACCTCACTAGAAGGAATAACTACATCTAGTTCATTTGGAAGTTCTTTTAGGATATCTAGCATTGGTTGGATAGTATCTGGTACTAATTGGCAACCAGTGTCATCATAAACCTTATAACCGTTATATTGTTTTGGATTATGGCTAGCAGTAACCATTATTCCGCCAACGCAACCCAATTCCCTAACTGCAAAAGATAATTCTGGAGTAGGACGTAAATCATCAAATATATAGGTATTGATACCCATTTGGTTAAGTATTCTTGCACTTAATAAAGTAAATTCCCTAGAAAAATGCCTATTATCATGAGAGATGACTATTCCTTTTCTAGAAGCATCTTCATATGTCTTCTTGACAAATAATCCAAAGGCAATAGTAACCCTAGTTATTGTATGTTCATTCAATCTATTCGTCCCAGGACCAAGTATTCCTCTCATTCCGCCGGTTCCGAATTCAGCATCTTTATAGAATGCATCGGCTTTTTCTTGCTCGTTCATCGAAAGCAAGACAAGTTTATCTTCTTTAGATACCTTAGAAGATTTTAACCATCTATTGTAATTAGTAATGTAATCCATATTTTTCTCCCGAAAATATTTTTGTATCATTTAGTTAACTTTTCAATCATTAATCGATAAGAATCACTTAAAGGGGAAATAAATTCCTTATTAGATAAGTTAGATAAGACTCCATTTAATGTCCCGAATTTAATTTTATAGGCATGGAGGAATTGACCTTCTAACTTAATAATAGAAGATATCTTTTTATTCAAAGCGAAATCCCCGTATTTATCATCTCCAATTATAGGATGGCCAATTGAGGCAAAATGCACACGTAATTGATGGGTCCTTCCCGTGCATAACTCTGCTTCAACAAGGGTATATTCCTTATAATTCTCTATAGCTTTATATTTGGTTAAGGCTTTTTTGCCACCTTGTTCAACTGAACGGATATATACTCTCCCTGCATTAGAATCCTTATAAAGAGGTTTATCGATCTTGCCACTTCCCTCAAGAACTCCTTTTACTAAAGTAATGTAATATTTTGATATATCCTTTCTTTCTTTGAATATATCGGTAAGTTCTTTTAAAGCAGCATCAGTTTTGCCATAAATAATAAGTCCAGATGTATTTCTATCTAATCTATGGGCAGGAGAAGGAACGAAACTTGCATTATTAGGATCATATTCTCCTTTTAGATATAGGTAATCCAGCACTGCATTGCCTAATGTTTCTCTATTACCTAATTTATCCCCATATACTAGAACCCCTGCAGGCTTGTCTACTATTAAGACATTATTATCTTCATATACGATTGGATAGATAAATTCTTTTTTAGCAACTGGACGTGGTTTTTTAAAATCTTCTAGTTGTTTATCTGTAACATAGATTCTAACTACATCCCCTTCTTTAACAACGGCATCTTTCTTAACCCAGTGCCCATTGATTTTTATATCCTTCTTTCTAAAAGCTTTATATATAAAACCAAGAGGAGCATCTGAAAGATATTTCTTAACAAATTTCTCTATTTTTTGTCCTGATGAGGATGAATTTACAACGATTTCTTGCATACAAGCTAGATTATAGCATAGCTAAGCAAAAAAACGTTGCACCGCATGAAATAAAAACATATAATCTTCCTTGCCTAAAAAGGCAAAAACGGAGGAATACCCAAGTGGTTGAAGGGGCGGGCTTGGAAAGCTCGTAGTCTCTTAATCGGGAGCTAGGGTTCGAATCCCTATTCCTCCGCCACCGAGTCTGAAATATCCCCCAAAATTTTGCCCAATCGGGTAGAATGAAATGGAGGATTTTTT
>DAVZIW010000061.1:0-8814 GCA_052273085.1 Candidatus Alloenteromonas sp. | reverse complement strand
GGAAAGGAATTGTTATCTAATCACATATCCGGGTACGATTAGATAATACGTAAATATGCCAATAAAAAAAGAAGTTATAGAAGGGGTTAAGTCTATTTGTGATGCCCATAAAGACGAACCTTCTCCTTTAATGATGATTCTTTCGGATATCCAAAAGAAATATGGATATATCCCACTTGAAATACAAGAAATAGTATCTTCTTGTACCGGTATCCCTGTTGCAGAGATTTATGGAGTAGTCTCTTTCTATTCTTATTTCTCCTTGAAGCCAAAGGGAAAATACGTTTTAGGCATTTGCTTAGGGACTGCTTGCTATGTAAAGAATTCCCAAGCTGTTGTCGATAAATTCTCCGCCATGCTAGGCATTGGACCAGGAGAAACTACAGAAGATGGCTTATTTACTATCGAAGCTGTCCGCTGTATCGGTGCTTGCGCTTTAGCCCCAGCCATGTCAATCAATGGCAAGGTCTATCCAAAAGTCACACCTGACCAAGTTGGAAAGATCATTGAAGAATATAGAAAGCTAGACGCGGAAGGGAAATAAAGGAAATGAATAAGATTACTAGCCCTGAATGTTTGCAAAATTGCATTGATAAATATAGTGCCGAATTCGAAGCCAAGATAAAAGGCACGAACGGAAAAAGAGCCGTTGTTGTTTGCGGTGGTACTGGTTGTTTAGCCAATGCTTCTGCAGATATTATTGAAGAATTAAAACGCTTGGTAAAGGAAAAAGGATTAGAAGACAAAGTCAGTGTCAATCACGTTGGCTGCTTTGGTTTCTGTTCCCAAGGACCTTTTGTCAAAATCTTCCCAGAAGATACCCTTTACCGCGCTGTTAAGGTAAGTGATGTCAAACAAATCGTCGAAGATGATTTAATCGGTGGAAAGATTTGCGAGAATCTTCTCTATGTCGATCCAGTCACCCATGAAAAGGTTGTTAGACAAGATGACATCAACTTCTATAAGAAACAAGTTAGAGTCGCTTTGCATGGCTGCTCTTTGATTAATCCTGATTATCTAGAAGAATCTTTAGGATATGATGGCTTTAAGGCTTTAAAGAAAGTCCTTACAACCATGACCCCTCAACAGGTAATCGATGAAGTACTTGCTAGTGGATTAAGAGGCAGGGGAGGAGCTGGTTTCCCTACTGGAAGAAAATGGCAATTTGCCGCTAATGTACAAGCTGATCAAAAATATATAGTCTGTAATGGTGATGAAGGTGACCCAGGTGCCTTCATGGACCGTTCCATATTGGAAGGAAATCCGTTCGAAGTCATCGAAGGTATGATGATTGCTGGTTATGCTTTTGGCGCTAGCGAAGGTTATTTCTATGTACGTGCTGAATATCCAGTCGCAGTCGAAAGACTCCAAAGAGCAATCGAAGACATGGAGAAAGTCGGACTTCTTGGAGACCGTATCCTTGGAACCGACTTTAGCTTCAGGGCCCACCTTAGATTAGGTGCTGGTGCCTTCGTTTGTGGTGAAGAAACTGCTTTATTAAATTCTATCGAAGGCAAAAGAGGCATGCCTCGTCCAAGACCTCCATTCCCTGCAATCAAAGGATTATGGGGCAAGCCAACTTGCGTCAATAACGTCGAAACCTTAGCCCAAATCGCCTATATCATAAGGGTTGGTGCTAGCGAATATGCCAAGATGGGTACTGAAACCTCTAAAGGTACAAAAGTATTTGCTCTTGGTGGCAAAGTCAATAACGTCGGTCTAGTCGAAGTCCCAATGGGAACTACATTGAGGACCCTTGTGTTCGATATTGGCGGAGGAATTCCAAACAACAAGAAATTCAAGGCCATCCAAACTGGTGGACCTAGTGGTGGCTGCCTTACCGAAAAAGATCTAGATACCCCAATTGATTATGATTCATTAGTCGCCAAAGGCTCAATGATGGGTAGTGGCGGTGCCATTGTCATGGATGAAGATAACTGCATGGTTGACGTCGCTCATTTCTATATGGACTTCATCTGTAATGAATCTTGTGGAAAATGCTCACATTGCCGTATTGGTACAAAGCGCCTATACGAAATGCTTACTAGCGTTACAAATGGAACTGCTACCGAGCAAACGCTTGAAGACATGAAATATCTTGCTACCGTCATTAAAAACGGTGCGTTATGTGCTTTAGGACAAACAGCTGCTAACCCAATTCTTTCAACAATGGTCAACTTCCCAGAAGAATATGAAGCCCATGTTAAGGAAAAGAAGTGCCCAGCCCATGTTTGTAAGAAACTCATGCGTTATGTCATTGATCCAAATCTATGTAAGAAATGTTCCTTGTGTGCTAGAAACTGCCCAGTATCTTGTATACATGGTGTCCCAGGTAAAGAACCATATCAAATTGATCAAAGCAAATGTATCAAGTGCGGTTCTTGTATGGCTAGCTGCCGTTTCAAGGCCATTAGCAAGGAATAAGGAGTAGAACGATGGAAAAAGTTAGTAATGTAAACATCAATATTGAAGGAAGAATCTATTCCGTTCCTTCTAATCTCACTGTTTTAGAAGCTGCTAGGAAGGTTGGATATAACATCCCTACTCTCTGCTATTGGAACAAGGGCCATAATTCCCTTGCTTCTTGTAGAGTCTGCCTAGTTGAAATCGCTTCTAGCCGTGGCTCTAAATTATTCGCATCCTGTGTCTATCCAGTCACTGATTGCCAAGCCGAAAAGGGATTCATCATCAAGATTTCTTCCCCAATGGCAATCGATGCTAGAAGGACTTCAGTCGAATTATTGCTCTCCAATCACTCCAAAGATTGTCAAACCTGTGTCAAGAATGGACACTGCGAATTGCTTCATGTCGCATCTTTAACAGGTGCTAGAAGCAATCAATTCCTTGGAGAAAGAACTAAAGCTACCTATGATGATGCCGCCCCTGGCATTGTTAGGGATACAAGCAAATGTATCCTCTGCGGTAGATGTATCGAAAAATGCAAGGAAGCCCAAGGCATTGGAATTCTTGGCTTTGAAAATAGAGGATTCTCTACCATTGTCTCTCCTGCCGGAAATCGTTCCTTCAAAGACGTTCCATGTATGCAATGTGGACAATGTATCGAAGTTTGCCCAACTGGCGCTTTAAGCGAACATAGGGAAATCGATAAAGTCGACCAAGCCATGCATCAAGGCAAATATGTCATTGTCCAGACTGCTCCAGCAGTTAGGGCTGCACTTTCAGAAGAATTTGGTCATAAGATCGGCGAAGAAAATGCAACTGGTAAGATGGTTGCTGCTCTCCATAGACTTGGTTTCTATAGGGTATTCGATACCAATTTCGGTGCTGATTTGACTATTATGGAAGAATCACAAGAACTCCTTAATAGAATCAAAACAGGCGGGACATTACCTCAAATTACTTCTTGTTCCCCAGGTTGGATCAACTATATGGAATATTATTACAGGGATTTGATTCCAAATGTCTCAACCTGCAAGTCTCCTCATGAGATGGAAGGCGCGATCATTAAGAGTTACTTCGCTTCTAGACATAACTTGAAGCCAGAAGACATCTTTGTAGTTTCTATTATGCCTTGCACTGCTAAAAAGTATGAGGCCCAAAGAAAAGAAAACGCTGCAGTCAATTCCTTGCCTGATGTCGATGCCGTTCTTACTACTAGAGAACTAGCCATCCTCATTAAGAGAGCTGGTCTAGTCTATGATGAACTAGAGGAAGAAGAATTCGATAATGACTTAATCGGAACCTATTCTGGAGCTGGTGTCATATTCGGTGTTACTGGTGGAGTTATGGAAGCTGCCTTGCGTACTGCTTACCACACCCTTACTGGAAAAGAATACGAAAAGATTGATTTCAAGGAAGTCAGAGGACTTGAAGGAGTCAAGGAAGCTAGTGTTGATATTGCTGGAACCACCCTTAAAGTCGCGATTGCTTCTGGAATGAAGAATGCCAAGCCATTACTTGATGAAATTAGAGAAGGCAAATCCAAATACGCCTTTATCGAAATCATGGGTTGCCCAGGTGGATGTATCAATGGTGGTGGACAACCATTTGTCAAACCAAACTTACTCCCAAGGGAAGATGTCGATATTCTTTCTACCTATAAGGAAAAAAGAGCTGCATTGCTATATGGAATTGATAAAAACATGAAATTACGTCAATCCCATAATAACCCAGATATCATTAAATTATACGATGAATACCTAGGTTCTCCTTGCGGAGGGGTCTCTGAAGAATTGCTTCATACCCATTACAATGCAAATAGAGATTGTTTTCCAAACAAATAAGCATAAAAAGATATTATAATTAGGGCTAGGGAAACCTAGCCCCTTTTATATTTATGTACAAAAACCTTATATTTGACCTTGATGGTACTCTCCTTGACACTCTAGTAGATATTAGAGCAGCAATCAATCTAGCCTTGCAGCAATGTGGCTATGATTATTCTTTTTCATTAAAGGAATCTAGGACTCTTATTGGCAATGGCAGTGATATGCTTGTTAAAAGAGCCCTTAAGGATAAAGGCGATGATGAAAATGCCTTTAAGCAACTAAAGGCAGCCTATCTTCCTTTATATAAAGAAAAGCAAAATGAACATTGCAAACCCTTCAATGGATTAAAAGAATGCCTTAATTTCCTAGAAGAGAGGGGCTGTAGCCTTTATGTCTGCACGAATAAGCCTGATGAATTAGCAAATATTATTGTAAAAGCCCATTTTGGAAAGACTTTATTCAAGGATATAATAGGAAACGGCAGGAATTTCCCAGTCAAGCCAGATCCTAGCATTGTAAATTATTTAATTAATAAACATGATCTAGAAAAGGAAGAAACGATTTTCATCGGTGACTCTAGTGTTGATATTGAGACTGCTAGAAATGCCAAATTGAAATCGATATTAGTTACATGGGGTTATGGGAATTATAAACCAAGCTTATTAGAAGAAGCCGATTTCGTGGCCAATAAACCAAAACAAATAGTCCAATATGCCATGGGCAAGGAAGGTTGGTAATTATGGAAGAAGTTAAAATATTTAATTCATATGGAAATAAATTAGAGACATTTAATCCAATTAAGGAAAATGAAGTCTCGATGTATGTCTGCGGACCTACTGTCTATGATGAGCCTCATATCGGAAATATGCGACCCGTGATAGTGTTTGATGTCTGGAGAAGGCTTTTCATTGCCCTTGGATATAAGGTTACCTATGTTTCGAATTATACCGATGTCGATGACAAGATTATTGCTAGGGCTAATAAATTAAATATAACCGAGCAAGAACTTACTAGCGAAGTCATCAAGGCATTTAGGAAAGATGTCGATGAGGTCAATTCCCTTCAACCCGATATTACTCCAACCCCAACCGGATATATGGATAAAATCATTTCTTATGTCGATGATTTGGTTAAAAGTGACCATGCCTATTTAGCAGATGGAGATGTTTATTTCCGTGTTTCTTCTATTTCTAATTATGGTGATTTAAGCGGGAATACAGTCGAATCATTAGTCAGTGGGGCTAGAATAGAAGTCAATTCCAAGAAAGAATCTCCATTGGATTTTGCCTTATGGAAGAAAACCGATGAAGGCATTAAGTGGAATTCCCCATTTGGAGAAGGTAGACCTGGCTGGCATACTGAATGCTGCGTCATGATTAATTCCATTTTCTCTAATCAAGATGGATTTATTGATATCCATGGTGGAGGATTTGATTTGAAGTTCCCTCATCATGAGAACGAAATCGCCCAGTCTAGGGCCCATAATAACAATAGATTGGCTAGATATTGGATCCATAATGGATTTATCAATATCGATAACCAAAAGATGTCAAAATCCCTTGGAAATGTATTGAATGCAAAAGATGTCATTGCCAAGTGGGGTGGCATGCCTTTTAGGTTAATGGTCTTGAATACCCATTATAGGGCCCCATTATCTTTTACGAACGAAACAATAGAAGAAGCAGTTAAGTCCTATGCTAAAATTAGCCAAACCATAAAGGGACTAGCTATTAAACTTCAACTTGCGGATATTGATTTATCTTCCATCAAGGTAAAAGGAGATGAATCTTTCTATAAAGAAATGTGCAATGACTTGAATACTCCTAATGCACTAACTATTCTTTATGCTTCCTTAAAAGAGGCGAATATGATGCTAAGAAACCCATCTACTAGTCTTGAAGATGTGAAAAATATGTTTGGGAAGTTAGAAGACTATTTGTTTATTCTTGGAATAAAGGTACAATATCCTATTCTCCAAGAAGAGGATAAGGCCATATATAAGCAATATTTAGAGGCCAAAAAGGAAAAAGACTTTGCAAAAAGTGACTCTTTGAGGAACATTCTAATAGAAAAAAATATTTTTTAAGGAGGATTTGCGATGAATTCTGTCGACCACATGATTGTAGAATGGTTTAATTCCGATTTCGGTTTGAACTTTTCTAATGGGATTGTAGGGAATCTCCTCCTTATATTTGTTTCCTTGACTCTTACTTTAGTTTTGTCTGGATTAATTGGATTTGAAAGAGAATATTATGGACATGCTGCAGGGCTAAGGACACATATGCTTGTTGCAGTCGGTTCTTGTCTAGTCATGATTATTTCTATCTATGGCTTCCAGGCTTGGGATAATGCCTATATTGGTTCTACTTCAACTCCAATTTCTAGAGATCCAGCTAGATTAGCAGCCCAGGTAGTTTCTGGGATTGGCTTTTTAGGTGCTGGGACGATTGTCCAAAACGGGATTAACGTAAAAGGATTAACGACTGCGACTACCTTATGGGTATCGATGGCAGTAGGGCTAGCATGCGGGACTGGTTCTTTTGTAATTGCTACAATGGCTACTGTTATTTCTCTTGTTTCCTTGGTTTTATTAAGGAAAGTAGAAATATTTGCCTCAAGGAAAAATCCAATCATTACGATTGTTGTTCCTTCCGATAGACCAGTTATGAAAGATATATTGTTACTTAGCAATAGATATGGGATGAATCTTCGCGATACTGCAAGTGAACTTGTAACTTATGAAGAAAATAGCGCCTTAAGAATTACGCTTAGGTTATCACATTCATCAAATAGTTCGGTGACGGCTTTTGTTGATGAATTACGTCTTTCAATCCATCCACTTGAATTAAAAGTTTCGTCAGAATTTTAATTGGGACTTCCAAGAGCAAAAATATGAGTATAATAGTTTATGGTAAGAATACCGTTCGTGAAGCGGTGAAATCAAAAAATGCTTTGAGCATTAAGGTCAACCCTAAATATGGTAGGGATCCTATTATCGCCGTTGCGAGAAATTGTTCTATTCCAGTTGAATTCGCTTCTGAGGACGAATTGACTCGGATGGCCAAAAACTCTTCTCACCAGGGGTTTGTGGCGATCTGCAAGGATTTTAGGAATTATTCTTTGGAGGAGATTATAGCTTCTTCTAAGTCTTCCACCTATCCTCTCCTTTTGATGCTTGATGGCATCGAAGACCCACATAATCTTGGGGCAATTTTACGTTCAGCCGATGCTTTTGGCGTTGATGGAATCATCATTAAGAACAGGAACGAAGCCCCGCTAAATGCAACAGTAGCCAAAGTCTCTACTGGTGCGATTAGTTATGTTAAGGTTGCCACTGTTACTAATTTAACTAAAGCTATTTTGAAACTGCAGGAAAATGGCTTCTGGGTTGTTAGTGCCGATGGCAGTGGCGAAAGTAACATCGATGAAATCGACTATAAATGCCCAATATGCCTAGTCGTTGGTTCTGAAGGGTTTGGCATTTCTAGACTAGTTTTATCTAAATCAGATTTTGTGGCCAAAATAGACATGGTAGGTCATGTAAATTCTCTTAACGCCTCTGTTGCAACTGGAATACTTCTTTCACACATTTTCTATTCACGTAAGTAATTCTTGCCCTTGAAGGGTAAAAATATGTACTGTAACTATGAAAATTGTTCTGACGAGTCGCTTTTGCTTATGTATCGATTAGGGATTGTCTTGGCTAGAGACGTCCTTACTGTAAGGTATTTCAAGAACAGGAAGAAATATCTTTATTCTGTTGCTCCTAATTTAACTGATGTATTGGATGATTGGACCTATAATGAGGTTTTCTTTCATTCTTATTTGAATGCCGAAAATAGCTTTGAATTAGGTAATGGCAGGTTCTATGGATATTTCAAATTGATTTTGTCTAGAGAAATAATGAAAGCCATAGGGAAGCAATTAAATGAAAAAAGATTACTTCCAATGACTTCTCTAGATTCGGTTATTGATAAAAACGAGAGATGTACTTTATGCGATATTGTTCCTTCTTCTAGCGATGATAGCGATCCAAAGGTATTCTTCTCTTATTGTGATACTTTAGATAGCCTAAATAAGCTCCCAAAGAAGATTAATAAATTAGGTTTGAATACTGCAAAAGATTTAGTAGCAGGATATAGCCTTGAAGAATCTGCAAAAAGAAATAAATCATCTAAGAATAGTGCCAAGATGGCCTTATATAGGTTTAGGAAATGGGCAAGGGAGATTATATTGACTAGGGCTGGTGAGCCTGTTGATAGCGGACTGTTCCTTGATCCATATATGGCTAATTTGAATTAGTTAAGGAAAATATAAAATAAGAGACTTTACAAAAGGCTTTTTTAGCATGTCTATAAAGAATCCTTAAAATAAGAACTTTATTAATTGCAAAAATAAAAACATAGTCTATTGCAAACAATAATTTTACTATATAATATAACGGAGAAAGCATTATGAAGTTAATTGATTACACGAATAACAAATTAAGCGGAATAGCCTATGGCGGTTCCGAGAAAAAGGCAGGGATCATGATTGGTGATTCGCCTTATATGATTAAATTCCAAAAGAAGACCCCATTTGGAAC
>DAVZIW010000060.1:0-8843 GCA_052273085.1 Candidatus Alloenteromonas sp. | reverse complement strand
TTTCTCCGTTCCTTATTATATAGAAATAATACGTAATGGCTAGAAAAAAAGCGTGCCCGCAAGGAACACGCTTAACCTAATTTAATTATTCGGCTTTCTTTTCGATGCCTTCGCCAACGTGATACATGACGAATTTAATCAATTCAACACCGTTTTCCTTTAATGCTTGGGCAACGGTCTTTGTATCATCATAGACGAATGGTTGTTCTAATAAGCAAGAAGCAGAAAGGACTTTCTTGACTTTGTTCTTGATGATGTTTTCCTTAACAGCTTCTGGCTTAGAGGCTAACTTTTCATCAGTAGCAACTTCATTTCTAGCGATTTCGGTTTCTCTTTCAACTATTTCGGAAGGAACTTCGTCCATGGAGAGATAAGTTGGGTTAGCAGAAACAACGTTCATGGCAAACCCTTTGTTTAGATCGCCACAATCCTTAGAAAGTAAGACTAAAGCAGCGATTTTGCCTTGTCCGTGGCTATATTGTCCAAATACTTGTCCTTCTTTGGCGTCGACTACTTCGAAGCGGCGGATAACAAACTTTTCACCCATGGCAATGGTAGCATCACCAAATAGGTCTTTTGTTAATTCGGTAGCTTCTTCGACGCTAGAAGGATTATTTTCAAGAATCTTGTGGGTAACATTACCGACAAATTCATGGAATTTATCAGAAGATGAGACGAAGTCGGTTTCGCAGTTGACTTCGACAATAGCGGCACGGTTGCACTTGGTGCAGATTTCAATATTGGCTAAGCCTTCAGCAGCGACTCTTCCAGCTTTGGATGCAGCTTTGGCGATGCCTTTTTCACGAAGGATATCGATGGCTTTTTCAACATCTCCATCAGCTTCGACAAGGGCTTTCTTGCAATCCATGATACCGGCACCGGTACGGACGTTGAGATCTTTAATTTGAGCAACTGTAACAGCCATTTTTATTCTCCTTCTTTTTTGCTTTCTACTGGAGCTTCTTCTTTTTTGGCGCCTTCAGCTTCAGCCTTCTTAGCAGCATATCTTGCTTTGCGTTCGGCTTGGGCCTTGTTATAGCGTTCTTCCCTGGCTTTTCTTGCGGCTCTAACAGCGGCACGGTGTTGTTCAGCGGCAACATCGGCTACGTGAACAGCATCATCCATGGTAGCTTCGGCTTCAGTATCAACAGTATAGGCAATTTCGGTTAATCCATCTTCGAAACGAGCTTCAACAGCAGCATCGGCTAAGACACCAACGATTAATTTGATAGCAGAGGTAGCATCGTTATTGGATGGGATTGGGAAGTCAACAGTATCTGGGTCATCGGAAGTATCGCAGATGGCAAATACTGGGATGTTAAGCTTGTGGGCTTCTAGAACAGCATTGTGTTCAACGGTTGGGTCAACTAAGACGATAGCGTTTGGAAGCTTTCTCATTTCCTTGATACCTTCAAGGTTCTTTTGAAGCTTAGCATATTCTTTCTTTAATAAGGCAACTTCCTTCTTTGGGAGTTTGTCCATGGAACCATCGGCCATAGAGGTTTCGAGTTCCTTTAATCTCTTCAAACGTAATTGGATGGTACGGAAGTTGGTTAACGTTCCGCCTAACCATCTATTGGTGATGTAGAAGGAGCCGGAACGGACAGCTTCATCGATAACGATTTGTTGAGATTGTGGTTTGGTACCGACGAATAAGACTTTTCCACCGCGTTCGACAATGCTCTTAAGGGCATTATAGGAAGCGTTGACTCTTTCGACGGTCTTGGCAAGATCAATGATGTAGATACCATTTCTTGCGCCATAGATGAATTTGCTCATCTTTGGGTTCCATCTTCTGGTTTGATGTCCGAAATGGACACCGGCCTCAAGGCACTTTCTCATAGTGAGGATTGGGGCGTTCTTGTCGTGCATGACTTGGGCCATGACATTTTCGACTTCGGTTGTGGCTGGAGCAGTTTCTTCGACTGCTTCGGTTTTGATTACTTCGTCACTCATCTTTGGTGACCTCCATTTGTTTTTTCCTCCTCCGCTTCTAACAAACGACCACCTATTTCTAGGAACAAGGCTTTGAATTCACGGAGTGTGTATTGGCTAGCAAGAGCCGATAAAAAGTATACGCTTATACGCATGTACGCACAAGGGAAACTTTTCTAAAGAAAAATTATTTCTTGATATTTATGCCCTTAAAGGCTTTATCATACTCAACCTGCAAATCCTTTTGGGTAAGGTGAGTATAGACCTGGGTTGTATTGATTGATTCATGCCCAAGGAGTTCTTGAATTACGCGCAAAGATACGCCCGATTCAAGCAAAATCGTCGCAAAAGTGTGACGTAACTCATGGGGATGAAGGCTTGGATCCCCTACTAATTTTATTGAACATTCCCTTACGATATATTCAAGTCCACGTACTGTTAAATTGCCCCCATTGTTATTTAAAAACATCTTGTCACGCTTAATGTTTTTCCCTTTACTTTTAGCTAATAAAAGAGGCCTAACTTCTTTTAGGTAAACTAAAATTGAATCTTTGCTAGAAGAAGAAAATGGGGCATACCTTTGCTTTTTTCCTTTTCCTAAAACCAATATTGACCTAGAAGAAAAATCAAAATCAGAGACTGATAGATTAACTAATTCGCTAGCCCTAATCCCACTAGAATATAGAAGTTCAATAATAGCCTTATTTCTTTTTGAAAGAGGATCATCGAATTTAGAAAAGGCATTTAAAAGGGAGCTAACATCTTCTTTGTATAATCTTTTTGGATACTTAATCTCGCTTTTTGGGGATGAAACGAGTTGGAAATGGTTAAAGCAAACCAATGAATTCTTAACTAAATAATCAAAGAAACCACGTAAGGAAGATAGACGTCTTTGAATAGACCTAGAAGAGATATTTCTTTTGCTTTTTTCTTCGTATATGAATTTCCTTATATCATCCCTAGTGAAGTTATCTTTATCAAGGTTATTATTTGCAAGAAAAGTAAAGAAAAGTACGATGTCATCGTGATAATTTTGAATAGTTTTTGAAGAATATCCTTTTTGGAATGAAAGATAGGAAAGATAGGAATCTAATCCATCAATCATTATATTTTTTGTAGTATTCTTGGATTTCATTTATGGCCTTTTGGATTGCTTCTTCTTTATTGTATTTATTTACCATAGGAAGCAAAGCCCAATTTGCATTCATCGGGGCAAAATATTTACCCTTACAACCTAAAACATACCCAATCAAGGCACCTAAAATCGTGCTTTTTGGAGGAAACTCGAATTGCTTACCGCTCAGCCTAGCATCATAAGAAATAGCAGCTAATAACCCTGAAGCAGCAGATTCAACATATCCTTCTACACCACTTAATTGACCTGCGATAAACACATTGGATTTATTTTTTAAACTTAGGTCACCATTGAGTGAATTTGGGGAATCAATATAGGAATTCCTATGCATTAATCCATATCTAACAAATTCGGCATTTTCTAATCCAGGAATCATAGAAAACACTCTTTTTTGCTCGCTATAGGTAAGGTTAGTTTGAAACCCAACAAGGTTATATAGTTCACCCATGTAGTCATCTTGCCTTAATTGCAAGACCGCATAAGGTCTATCACCTTTATTCTTTTCTAGTCCAAAAGGTTTTAATGGACCATGACGTAATGTTTCCATTCCTCTAGAAGCAATAACTTCAACAGGAAGACAACCTTCAAAATATTTTGTATCGAATTCATGAAGCAATGCTTTTTGGGCACCTAATAACTCTTTTACAAATTGGTAATATTGGTCTTTATTAAATGGGCAGTTTATATAAGAAGAATCATCTTGTTCATATCTAGACTTGAAATAACAGATTGAAAAATCGATGCTAGACTTCTTAACAATCGGAGCCGAAGCATCAAAAAAAGACAAATTCGATTGACCCACTATATCTTTTAGGCAATCTAATAAGGGTGAAGAAGTAAGAGGTCCGGTAGCTAAAATAACATCTTCATCAGGCAAGGAAGTTATCTCTTTATTAACTAAATGGAAGTTGGGAAATGACTTTAATTTCGAATCGATATAAGAAGAAAATCTATCCCTATCAACTCCAAGCGCATTACCTGAAGGAACCTCAGAAAAAGAAGCAGCTTCCATCATTATTGAACCCATTAAGCGGATTTCTTCTTTTAATAAGCCACATGCATTATCTAATCTTTTGGATTTTAATGAATTAGAGCAGACTAGTTCTCCAAGTTTATCGCTATAATGGGCATTATCTTTATATTCTGGGCGTGCCTCGAAAAGAGTTACATCATAACCTTTCTTAAGCAAATAGTAGCTAGCCTCGCTTCCGGCTAGACCACCACCAATAATAAAAGCTTTTTTCATTATTTCTTCTTTTCGATCCATTCGTGGTAACGGCATTTTGGGAAATTCGTGCAGCCTAGGAATTGGGCTTTTTTCCCTTGCTTAACAACAAGATGTCCATCTTTACAGTGTGGGCATGGTTTTACATAATCTTTTTCGGTATAGACTACCTTTTCAGCCTTTTTGGTAGGTTTACCATCAAGGGAAGCAGTATATTTGCATTTAGGGTAAGAAGAACAGCCAATGAACTTCTCTCCTTTTTTGTTTAGTTTATAGACTAAAGGAGAGCCGCATTCAGGACAATTTTTGCCTGTATATTCAATCTTTTGTTCAGTTTCTTCTTTCTTGATATATGTACAAGAAGGGAAACCAGAACAAGCTATAAATTCTTGTCCTTTCTTGTTCTTTTTATAAACAAGAGGCTTGCCACATATTGGGCAGTTTTCCCCAGTTTCTTTATATTCGTCTTTATACATCTTTACTTTAGCCTCTTCATAAGCCTCATTAAATGGTTTATAGAAGTTATTCATGGCTTCAAGTAAAGTCTCGTTGCCGTCTGCTACATTATCTAAGACAATTTCCATGTCTTTTGAATAGGTAGTAGAAACAACATCAGGGAAATATTTGCTTAAAATAGCAACAGTCTTAATCCCGTCTTCGGTTGGATTAAGTACCCCTTTTATAGAAGTAACGTATTTTCTTTTTAATAATGTTTCGATTGTTGTGGCATATGTTGATGGACGTCCAATTCCATTGACTTCCATAGCCTTGACAATGCTAGCTTCGGTATAGGCAGGTTCAGGTTTAGTGAATTTTTGTTCTGGATTAACCTTGGAAACTTTTAGTTCCTCCCCTTCCTTAACAATAGGTAGATTGCATTCATCATCTTCATCTTCGAACTCACCATAGATGACTTCAAAGCCTTTGAATAAAGTAGTTGATCCATTAATAACGAATTCAAGGCCGTTACAAGTAAGATTAATTGTTGTTTTCTCAACCTTTTTAGGGGCCATTAAAGAAGCCATCGCGCGGCAATAAATCAAGCGATATAGCTTCGCTTCATCAACTGAAACGTATTTAGCCACTACTTCAGGAGTCCTGTGGGTACCTGTAGGTCTAATGGCTTCGTGAGCGTCTTGTACGTTCTCGCCGTTCTTCTTTTGACGTAAGAAACCTATATATTGATCTCCATATTTTTCTTTAATAAATGGTATAGCGTGTTTGGAAAAGAATTGAGGAGAGATACGGGTTGAGTCGGTTCTCATATAGGTAATCAAACCAACATGCTCATCATTAATAGTCATACCTTCGTATAAGCGTTGGGCAATGTCCTGGGTACGTTTATTAGAGAATTTATATTTATTATAGGCAGCTTGTTGCATTGAAGATGTAGTCAAAGGCAATGGAGGATTGACACTCTTCTCTTCCTTTTTCAAAGAAGAAATAGTTAATGTAGGAGCAATTCTATTTAGTATCGCTTCCGCCTCTTCCTTGCTATGGCATTTAAAAGGCTTGCCATCGACTTTAGTCAATATGGCTTTATATTCCTTACCTTCAATTTCGACCAAGACATCAATTGTCCAATATTCTTCCGGAACGAAAGAATCGATAGCCTTTTGTCTATCAACAATCATCCTTAAGGTTGAGGATTGAACTCTACCAGCGGATTTTACACCAGCCTTCTTTTGAAGAAGAGTAGAAACCCTAAAACCAATGATTCTATCTTCCATGCGGCGTGTTTCCTGCGCTTTTACAAGTTTCATATCAATAACGCCAGGATTATTGACCGCTTCTTGGATAGCAGGTTTTGTAATTTCATGGAAGCATAGGCGCGAAGTTGTCTCTACAGGCAAATGCAAAACTTGGGCCAAATGCCAAGAGATTGCTTCTCCTTCTCTATCAGGGTCAGTTGCAAGAATTACTTGTTCAGCAGTTTTTGCCTCACTGATAAGTTTGGAGACGGTAGCCTTCTTGGATGGAGAAATAACCCAGTTAGGTGTAAAGCCGTCTTCTATATCGATACCTAGTCCACCTTTCCCTTTTGTAGAAAGATCCCTAATGTGTCCAGTAGAGGCGACTACTTTGTAATCTGGGCCAAGAATTTGACCAATTGTGTGTGATTTGTACGGAGATTCAACGATAACTAATTTCATAAGCGAGTATGAATATAATAAGGATAAATGGACTTGTCAAAGCCACTTTTTCCCTTTCCTATATATATAAATAATAGGTTATTTATAAATTTAGAAAAATTTTTTCCTTAATGGAACTAAATAAGAGAAGAAATCCAAAACGTCTTCACTAGAATTAACTAGGATAGCTCCATCCTGTATAAGCCTATTGTTATAAGTATCTTCAGTGGCTCTAGAAGGCAATACACCGATGTCGCACCCTCTATTTAAAGCAAAGGTAACTGATATTAAAGTCCCACTCCTTCTTTGTACTTCTCCCACCAATAAAGAATAAGATAATCCCACCGTAATTCTATTCCTGGCTGGGAAGTTGATTTTACTAGGCCCAACTCCTGGCGGGAATTCTGAAACCACAAGTCCGCAATTGCCGATTTCTTGCTGTAAATCATAATTTTCTAGTGGGTAACAAGAGTCTAATGAAGTTCCTAAAACCGCGATAGCCTTGCCATATGGAAGAGCGGATTTTAAAGCAACTGTATCAATTCCTCTAGCTAATCCAGATATTATTCCCACTCCTTTTTTAGCTAAGTCATCACAAATTTTACCCACCATTTCGCTGCTATAAGTAGAAGGTTCTCTTGAACCTACAACCGAAAGCAAAGGAATAGATCCATTAATAAGCTCTAGATTACCTTTATAGAAAAGAACAAAAGGCGGCTTAATAGAAGTCCTTAATTGCTGTGGATATTCCGGGTCTAATATCGTTACGTATTTGCAGCCAATCGATTCACTTACTCGTTCTACATCTTCTTCTTCCAAATGAAGCTTGCTCCTAATGGCATTATACATCTCATCGAAATTGCCTTTATATTTGACGGCCAAATATAGCATTATCTCTTTTGACTTCATAATTTTCCTCCACTATACATGTAGGAGGCAAAAATGTAAAAAGGCTCAAAAAAGAGTAAGTTGCTTTACAAAGTATTTCTTAACGGGTGCGTATGTAAATCTATGGATATCTTTAATAGGGCCATATTTTTCTATTTCTTCCAAATGAAGCTTTGTCCCGTATCCTTTATGGACGGAAAACTTAAAATTGGGATATTGCTTCTCGAGTTCGCACATATAATGATCCCTACTTACTTTGGCTAAAATCGAAGCCGCAGCAATGTTTTCACACCTTGCATCTCCTTTAATCAAAGGGATTACTTCTATTGGCAAATCTAGCTTCATAGCATCGGTCAAAATAAGTTGATAAGGTACTTTTATTTGTTCAACCGCACCTTTCATTGCAACTTTTGTCGCTTCATAGATATTTAACTTATCTATTTCAGGAGCAGGGACAAAACATATCCCATAGGCAATGGCAACTTTCTTAATCTCAACAAATAATTCTTCTCTGCGTTTCTCGCTTACTTGTTTAGAATCATTTATCAAATTGTTTTTATAATCTCTAGGTAAAATGCAAGCTGCTGCGACTACTGGTCCTGCAAGAGGCCCTCTTCCAGCTTCATCAACTCCGACAATAGAAGTAACTACATCAGAATAATATTTATCTTGCTCAGTTAGCATCGCTAGGCCTTTCTAAAGACGCTCTCCCTAATAGACCATCTTTAAATTCTTTAATAAGCAAATAGGCAGCTTTTTCAATTGAATAATCCTTACCTTCTAATAAACCTCTTCTAGAAGCAATAGAAAGTAAAATACAATCATTATTAAATTTATTTAAATCGTCAATAGAAAATCTTTCGTTCAATAAGTTTGGATAATTGATTCTTAAATAATCTAATAAGGAATAAGACAAATCAACGGTAGGTAAAACATCTTCCCTCATTGAACCTAGCAAAGCTAATCTAACGGCCTCGTTTTTATCTAGGTAATTCATTGGCAAGACACCTGGGGTATCTAGCAAGATGAAATCGGTGTTTAATTTAATCCATTGTTCTGCTCTAGTTATGCCAGCCTTATTTCCAACGTTAGCAATTTTTCTACCGCCAAGATTATTTATCAAAGTAGATTTACCTACATTAGGAATTCCAATAATCATGGCCTTGATTGGCTGAGGCTTCATGCCAAAGCGCTTCTCTTTTTCTCTTTTGGTTTTTAATAAAGAAGAGGCAGACATTGAAAGGATGTTAACAAACTTATCTTTTTTGAGGTTTCCCGAAATTGAAGGAATATTATTTTCCTTAAAATAAGAAATCCAAGATGAAGTAACTTCTTGATCCGCCATATCTGATTTTGATAATAAAACTATCCTAGATTTGCCATTAGCTATTTTATCTAACAAAGGATTGCGCGAAGAAAAAGGAGCCCTAGCATCGACTATTTCTACAATCAAATCTACGACTTTTGCATAGTTTTCAATAATTCTGAGGGCTTTTTGCATGTGCCCAGGGAAGTAATGTACGTTTTG
>DAVZIW010000059.1:0-8859 GCA_052273085.1 Candidatus Alloenteromonas sp. | reverse complement strand
CAACCAACAGGCCAATGTTTTTTGATGGCGATCTAGAACCTTTTAGGGCTAGTGATGGCTGGAAAATTCTTGAAAAGGATGAAATACCGTATTGGCCGTCGTTATGTTATCAAGTAAGCAGGTTTATTAATGAGAAAGATAAAAACATACATATTGGTTTGGTAACTTGTTATGAAGGGGCTTCTGTTATCGAGGCATGGATTCCAGAAAATAAGATTATTGGAACTAACTTAGATATCCCTCTTTCTTCTAAGCATCCTGATCATAGCGATACTTTCTATAAAATTTGGAATAGGAACGGATTGCTTTATGATGTTGTTTTCTCCCAATGCAAACCTTTGACCTACAACATTATTTGCTATTATCAAGGAGAAAGTGACACTTCTTTAGAAGAAGGGAAAATTTACGATAAGGAACTAGAGATTCTCGCTAAAATATTTAGAAGCGATACTAAGGGTGAATCTACTCCATTCCTAATTGTGGAAATCGCTAATCTTGATGTAAGAAATGATGATGGGTGGATAAGTATCCAAAAAGCGCAGGAAAGGGCAATAAATATTATTCCAAATAGTTATTTGATTGATTCAAGGGGAGTTAGCGAGACTAGTTGCATCCATCCGTCTAGGAAAAAGGAATTAGCCAGAATGATATCAAATCAAATAATCGATATTTATAATCTATAAATCATGAAATTAATAACAATAGGTGACTCAATTACACATGGTCAATATACTGGACCGAATGATTCTTTTCCTAATTCATTGGCTAAACCATATGGAGAATATTTAAAAGATTATCTTGGGTATGAATATATTAATTATGGCCATAATGGGGTTGCTTTTAGCCATACATCGACGGTCAATTCTTCTATAGCCTTCGAAAACGTTGTTTCCACCTATGAAAAAGGGGATATCATCATAATTGCAGGTGGTACGAATGATTTCGGCACTAATGTAAAACTTGATGATTTTTCTATGGCTGTCAATAAAGTGTTTTCCTCTATAAAGAACAATAATCCTAATTCAAAAATAATAATAATGACCCCATTGCATCGTAAAGAAGAATCTTCGAATGAAATAGGATTATCGCTTTCCGAATATAGCGAAATCCTAATTCAAAAGGCAAAGGAATATGGCTTTGTGGTTATTAACGGTTTTGATTTCTTTTTCAATCCAAATAAAGAAGAAGATAGAAATAAATATGCTTTAGATGGTGTTCATTTAAATAATGATGGCCATAAACTTTTAGCGGACTTTATTATTTCAAAGGGAGTATTGCAATGAAAACCGAGAAATATATTTTTAATGGTTTTGAAGCTACAATCATAATCCCTGATAAACCTAATGGGGAATGGCTATGGAAAACCGAATTCTTGTATGCTTTCGATGCACTCGAAAGAAAGCTGTGCGAAGATGGATTTACTAGAGTTTACTACCAAATATCAAATAAATATGGCAGCCCTGATTCAGTTGAATTGATGCATGATTTTTATTTGGACTTGATGAATAGATACAAGTTAAACAAGAAAGCCGTCTTGATAGGATTTTCTAGAGGTGGCTTATATGCGTTTAATTTTGCCTTGAAATATCCTAGTTGTGTCAAGAAAATGTATCTGGATTCTCCTGTCCTTGATTTAAGGACCTGGCCTAAAAAGGAGGATAGTCCAGAGTTATATAAGCAGGTTTTGGATGAATATCGTTTCTCTAGTGACCAAGAAATGCAAAATTACCAATCCTATCCAGTTTATAAATTAAAAGAATACTTTGCTTTAAATATTCCTACTTTATTAGTTTGTGGTGGCAATGATTCCTTGGTTAGCCATGAATTGAATTCAAAAAAAATGATTGATTATGCATTGGTCAACAACATCAAGAATTTTTATTATTACGTTAAAGTCGGAAATGCCGAAGAAGGTGGCGAACACCATCCACATTCTTTCGGAAATATCGACGTTGATTTGATATACGGATGCAAGGCACCTAGATATTTCAATGTTTATTCAAATCAAATAAAAGGATCGTTTAGAGAAAACTTAAAAACAATAGAAAGTAACGTATCTTTAATAAGCTGGTTTTTCTATTTAAATGCACATGATTTTATCTCTCAAATAAATAAACTAGAATCATCTAAGTCAATAAAGATAACCAAAGGAACCTATCATATTTATCCTGAAGATGTAGAACTTTTACATAATGTCTACCTTTCGAATACGGATACGATGGAAAGAACTAATCATGGAGAAAAGCATGTTTTATTACATATCCATAACAAAAATAAAGTGACAATCGATTGCAATGATTCTTCTTTTATACTTCATGGACCTTTAACCCCGTTTATTTTTAAAGAATGCGAAAACATAACTTTCTGCAATGCTAGTTTTGATTACCTAAATCCAACGATGTCTGAGATTTATGTTAAAGAAAAAACTAAGGATGGGTATATCATCCGAATTCATCCATCGTGTTTGTTTAATGTAGATAAAGATAAATTAATCTTCCATAGCGAGATTAATAGAAGTGGCAATTATTATTGGTCATATGAGTATAGAGATGATGATAACATTTGTTTTTTTTGTGATGATGAAAGCCATCAGACAAAGACTAGAGTTCACGATAAATACAAAACCCATCCATGTGCTCCATCTTTTGCAACCATAGTCAACTTAGGAAATAATGAACTGAATGTAACTCTATCTAATGAAGGTGATTATTTCAAAGTAGGCTCTACTTTAGAAATCAGGCCTACAATAAGAAACGAAATAGGTGGCGCATTTGTAGACTGCAAGAATGTGGTGATGAAAAATGTTACCTTCAATTCAATACACGGGTTCGGTATTTTATCTCAATGCTCTGAAAATATTAGATTCATTGGTAACAAGATTTTGCCCTCAAGAGGAAGGAAAATATCTTGTAATGCTGACTTCTTTCATTTCTCTTGTTGTAGGGGATATATAAAAATAAAAGATAATCAATTAAAAGAAGGCCATGACGATTATATAAATATCCATGGCATTCATACATGTGTTTCCAAGATAATTGATGATCATTCCTTGATTGTTGAATTCAAGCATAATTGCTCTTATGGATTTAATTTCTATAAACCAAAAGACAAGATTGCCTTGATTGATAAGAATAATCTTACCGAGATTGCTTCTAATGTTGTTATGGATTCTTTTTTAATCGATGACTACCATATACAAATACAACTTAAAGATACGATATCGTCGTTATATTTAGGCAATTATATAGATAATGTTTCTGCCTCTCCTGATGTCGAAATATCTAGCAATGAATTTCTTTCATCAATGGGCAGGGGAATATTAGTTACTACTAGGGGAAAATGTGTGATTGAAAATAATCAATTTTCCTTTTTGGGCGGAGCCGTGTTATGCGTTGCCGATGACTGCAATTTTTGGTATGAATCCAGTTTAACTAAAAACATTACTTTCAAAGACAATTTTATTTTGAACTGCGCTTATAACCCTTTTAGCAACGAAAAGGATTATGAAATCATCATCAAACCCGAAGTCATGGATAAGGCCTCTAAGAAATATGTTCATGACAGGATAAATATAACCAGGAATACCTTTGTTGATGATAAACAAGACATAAAAATCAAAGTCGAGTATACGAAGAGCTTTTTAATGAAGAATAATTCTAGCAATAGAAAAATCATTATTGAGCAACTTTGCTCGAATGTTTATAACGATAAATCAAATATCTAGTTTTTAAATTTAAGGCACCCGTGTATTAATTATCTTCTTATTTTTGGTAAGGGTAATACGTCTAAAGGCTTTCTATTCTTGTATTTGCCACGGGTAAAATCAGGACATTCAATTGGAATTGATCCTTTTGCAATCGATTCTTCTGATAAAGCGGTAATGCTCATCCAAGAAACTGCGTCATAGATATCAATCGGCATTTCTTCTTTGTTCTTAATATATCTAAAGAAATGCTTTAACATGACATAATCCATCCCACCGTGTCCTGCATCGATTTGCTCTTGTGTTATATCTTTCCAGTCTTCAGGAAGATATTCGTCATAATCCTTCTGATTAAGGAATGATTTTTCTATCGGGTCGAAGTCATGGTCATACTTTTTATCATCTAGCACGACTGATTTTGTGGTTTGGCAATAGAATCCTTCGGTGCCTTCGACCGTCAAGTTTCTATCATAAAGATGAGGCAATGTAGTATCTAATTTCAATAATATGGTTTCGCCATTCTCACATTCAATCATTGTAGTGGTGACGTCCCCTTGCTTGAATTTGACTCCCGCTAGCTTTTCTTTATAGTCATCACTCTTCTTTATGTATTCTTCTAACCCCCTGGCTTTAGAAGACATCGATACGACTTTAGTAAACCTATTGCCTCTATTGATGTCTAATATCTTAGCAATCGGGCCCAATTCATGAGTTGGGTAATTCTCGCAGTTATAGTTTTTATATTCTTCTAATCGATAATGATGGGTATTTATCCCTCCTGCAATTTCATATCTTAAATCATGACAATATGCACCCTGACAAAATACGACTTCTCCTAAGACACCATTTCTATATAAAGAAGTTGCTAGCATTTCATCCTTGCCATAACAGCAATTTTCTAAAAAGAAGAAGGGAGTATGGCTTTTCTCATAGCTATCGACTAATTTCCAGCAATCATCAATATTGTGCGTTCCGCCGACTTCAATCGCGACGGGTATCCCCTTTTTCATTGATTCAAGGGCGACCTCGACATGGCTATTCCAGCTAGTCGCGACAATTATGCAGTCAGGCTTCCTATCCAATATATCTAAGAAAGAAGTAGATCCAAATGGCTTGGGGAATCCTTTTTCTTCTATGGTTTTAGAAAAACTAGTAATCCTATCGTCAAATTTGTCGCATATGCAATCTATAGTTACATCTTCATTTGCCAATATATTGGGCAACAATGTATTTCCTCTTTGGCCTAAGCCTATTAATCCAAGCCTGATTTTACATTTTTCTTCCATAAGTCATCCTTTCCTAAATTGTGTAATAAGACAATTAATTAAAATGCCTATTTTGCTAATTTGTTCGCATAATTAGGTTACTATTTTTTAATAACAATGATGAAGCTAAATTCTTAGTTTGTTAATTTTGAATATTAGAAAGTTAAAATTGATTAGATTTTAGAAACCGCTTACACAACAATAAAAACAAGTAGAACGAGTGGTGTCAAGTTTTCTTCCTTATTTAATGTATCTTCATCAGTAAATGCTTTATTATTTTAGTAAAGAAAACAAGCAAAACATCACAGGGGTCTACTGCATTGCTTTAAAGGAGAAGGCTATGAGAGGTAAAGGACTTTTATTAGGGTTATCTTCACTAGGGTTATTGTTTGCGGCTGGATTTAAGCCAACTGAAAGTATTGTCAGAGCAGAAGAAGTTGCTTCTTCTATGCCTGCTAATTGGAGCCTATCTATTTTAGATGATAGTAATAATCCTATAACTTCCGATTACTTAACTGCATCCGCCTATAAAGATTCTAATAAAGGCAACTCCTTAATGATGAGCCGTAGAATCTCCGCCTATGCTCTTTCCGTTACTTCGGCTGCATTTGAAGCAAGCAAAGATACAGCTTATAAACTAACATTCTTCTATAGATCTAATTGCCTTCACGATGAAGAGAATAAAATAGTGGCTTCTATTATTGAAAATAAAGATGATGGAAGCAAAACCGTAACTGAAATCGTCTCTGCTAAAGGCAGGGAAAGCAACTGGAAACAGCTTTCTGGATATTATACAGCCTCTAGTGGGTGTTCTACTTTGGAGATGACTTTCTCTTGCTATGGAATGGGAGATTTCTATATAAATGGACCTTCTTTGGTTGGGAAGCCTGCCCCAACAACATATTTTGCAAATTACGGGATGGAAAATGGGCCTGAAGATAAAACTCCACTCACCCCATTATTGGCTTCAAATTTATCTGATGATGCCTGTTCAGGCGAAAGGTCGATTAAGTTGACCGATCAAGGTTTTAAGACTAATTTTGGTGAACTTCCAGCAGGCGATTATGAATTGAAATTCAAATATAAACACGATTTCGAAGATGGAAGTAGATTGTCTATAAGAATGGATAATGTCAGTTCTGATGGAACTACAAGAGGTTGGTATACAAAACCAGTTGGGCCAAACGGGACAGGAGGGAACTGGTCTACATACTCTTATAAATTCAAGAAGCTAAATGAAGGGGAGGCTAATTTCTGCCCGATTAATTATATTAAGATTCATGCTTACGGGACATTCCTTATTGATGATTTAGAAATAATTAATTCTTCAAACTTTAATTATATTGCGGGTGGCTCTTTCGAAGGATATGACGTTTCTAACATTTTCATGTCTGGGGCGGTAGGAATAAGTAAAGATGGCGACGGCTCATTAGTCTTTGCTGGTAGCTATGATTCTGTTTTAGGCATCAGTAGCGAGCCTTCTTTAACTCTGGAATCTTCAAAATTTGAGTTAACTACAGGCAACACCTATACCCTTAAATATAAATATAGGGGTGGTTATTATGAAACTGGTTCAGCTTATTACGGAACTACAAAAATCTATACCGGCACTACTTCTGATGACTGGAGTGATGTATCCGTTGATTTTGTCGCAGCAGAAGCAACAAATATCAAATTATTATTCTGTGCATCTTCTCCTAGGACTGCCTATATCAAAAATATTTCCATCACAGACACCGAAAATATTGAGAAGTTGCCCGAAGTAATCAAAGAATATAACTCAACCGAAGGGGAAGCAGTTGAGTCCTTCCCATATGGTGATTTTGAATATGACTTCCCTCCAACTCCAATAGATAGCTCTTCTAGTTCTTCTACCGAAGAGACTTCATTCACCCAAGAAACTAAGCCAAGCGAAGAACCTTCTTCTAAACCAGACATTTCTTCTAGTGAACAAAGCGGATCTTATGGAAGTAGTTCTTCTAATCAAGATTCTTCTAGCGAAGGAGAAACCCATCCATCAAATCAAAAATCTACATCTACAGCAGCACTTACTGGAACTACAATTGCGATGTTAACTGTATCTACTATTGGATTAGCAGTTGCTATATATGCCTTAATTAGAGGAAAGAAAAATGGCTAATAGATTATTACCAATCGCCCTTATTTCTTTTTCCTTGATGTCATTTTCGGTCCACCCGAACTTAATTAAGGCAAGTGAATCTAGTCAAGAATCTATAAGTGAACCGGTTGCAGAAGAAAATAAAACTAGAATAAAGCTTTACCAAGTCGAAAGCCCATTTAATTTTCATACGACTTTGCAACAGAAATACATTGATGATGGCAACCTTTCTATTGCTAAATATGCAAAAGGCGAAGCAGAGATCTCTAGGCCTGAATCACTTAAGATCGAATGGGATATATTCGATTATGAAGGGGAAAAGAGGCCTTATTACACATTGAAGTTATCTGAGAATAATGATTTCTCTTCTTCTTGGACTTATAGGACTTACGATACTTTCTATTATGTTTATAACCTTAAGCTAGCTACTAAATATTATTATTCGGTATCTGCTACTATTGATGGCAATCTAGTAACTAGCGAGAGCAAATATTTTGTTACGGCCAACACTTCCATTAGGAATCTCCGTCTTGATGGGGTTATCAATGTGCGTGATGTCGGAGGATGGAGAAATAGGGAAGGCAAATTCATGGTCAAGCAAGGAATGGTCTATAGATCTGGACCATTTAATGTTTCCCATGCCTCTTCTATGCAAAAAAGCATTACTTCATCTGGGTTAATCGAAGCATCTAGACTAGGAATAAAGACCGAAATAGATTTAAGGACGGTAGATAATAACGAAGTTGGGGGATTAAAAACAGTTAGCCCATTAGGGTCCGGAGTTAAATATATACAGGCCCCACTAGATTATAATTATCCAGAAAAGATATTTACCTATAAGAACAATGCCGAATCTTTTAAGAAGATATTCAAGGTATTCGCCGATCCATCTTCTTATCCAATTGATTTCCATTGTACGGCCGGGGCTGATAGGACTGGCTGCATTGCTTTCTTGCTAAATGGCTTGATGGGTGTATCGGAAGCTGATTTATATAGGGATTACCTATTTACTAATTTTGCTAGCGTTGGCTCTAGAACTAGAAGCAGCATCTCGGTCGCCTATGTAAAGACAATCAACAATAATCCAGGAAAGACACTTCAGGACAAAATTGTATCTACTCTTACTTCGATTGGAGTAGACATTGATGATTTGAATACGATCTATTTCTTATTGCAAGAGGAGGGTTACCGTATATGATTTTCTCTTCTTTACTTACTTTCTTGTCCGCCTCCACCCTATTTATATCCTCTTTATCCTCTTTATTCACTCCTATTAGGGCTGCTAGTAGACAAGTAGACGAAACTAAAGTAGGGGCAGTTGCTCCTAGCAATGGCACATATAGCTTTGAAGAAGATGGTGGCTGGAAATATAACGAAACCGGCACCTATTCCACTAGCGAAGATGAATATTATGACGGATCTAAGTCGCTTCATGTCGTACGTAATAGCTACAATACATTATTTGAAGCAACATCTAGTACTTTCCTAGTCGAACCAGGTACTAGATATAGGCTCGGTTTCTATTTCAAAAGCCAAAATTCTTTTGGGACTAGCCTTACTTTGAAAGTGACTACTTACAATGGTTCAGATAAAGAAATTAGGACTGTTGAAGGTCCTACGACTAGATTGAATGCCGATTCGCTTTCTTCTAGTTGGAGCGAATTGTTCCTAGAACTGCAGACTAAAAACAATGCCGCTAAAGCAAAACTTACAATCGTTATCAAAATATGGTCCTGCCGATGTTTATTTTGATAAGGCATATTGCATCAAGA
>DAVZIW010000058.1:0-8878 GCA_052273085.1 Candidatus Alloenteromonas sp. | reverse complement strand
GATATTTATAGTCTTCCCTGGGTTTTTATAAGTCTTAAGTAATTTAGATAATCTAACATCTAGAAGAGCTTCAAATGCCCCATGGTTATACTTGAATTTGCCTTCTAATCCCCCATTAGAATCAAAGCCACTCCTATAAAATACATATGGGTGCACTCTTTTATCCAAACAATAATGGAGGAATAATCCATAGACAAAAGAAGATAATTGCTTGTCTCCTTTTGCATCTTCAAGCATCTTTATATAAATAGAAGAAACATCGCTATGATGGAGATTTTCTCCTATTTGCCAGATTTCTTTATAATTGGATGGGCGTCCTTTTTTAAGTATCCCTCTATAGAAGAACGGATCTGGACCCTGCGTCCCTAAAGCAAAGGCATCGATATCGATATCCTTAATATCTTTAATAACTTCAAGGGCGAATGAATAATGAGTTAAGGCCGCTGGCATTAATCTTCATCTCCTAAGGCTTCTAAGCCCTTCTTGAATTCGGTTTTGGTTGATTTAATATTCTTAACAAACATGAAGATGACAAATGCAGCAATTGACATTACTAATCCATAGATTGGTAAGACAGTGAAATCGAAGTTAGGAACTAGCATCAATGAACCTACTAGAACTGGGGTAACAGTCTGGGCTGCCATTGAGGAAGCATAATAATAACCGGTGAATTTACCAATTTTCTTGCTAGAGCAAAGTTCTACTACCATTGGGAAAGAATTGACATGGACTAAACTCATCCCAAATCCTTTCATGACCCAGACGATATAGATGTAAATCGGGAATTTATTGAATTGCCCTTCTGCAGGAGTTGCGACTGGAACTGTATAGGTGCAGATTGTCCAAAGCAATAAAGAAGCAACGGCAATTCCTAATCCAGTGATAATTGTCCATTTCCTTCCGATTTTAGAAGCAATCGTACCTCCAAATAGGAAGCCTATAACAGAAGCTAATCCACCAAGGATGACTGCAATCATCATGGCAGAGGTATTTGATTTTAGATGGAATGAAGTGTAATTAGTCATGAATGTGCCGATTCCATTATCGGACATAAACCAGAAGAATTCGGCCCCTAATATCAATAGAAGCATCCTCTTATTGGCTTTGCTCATTGGAGCGTCTTCGTTTTCATTGCTTATTTTATCTTCGATAGCAGCATATTCTTCGCCACGTCTAAGTTCGTCTTTCATTTCTTCTTCAATTTTGTTTTCTTTGATTAAAAAGAATAAGACAAGGGCACTGATGACCATTAAGATAGATCCAACTAGGAATGGAACTTCAATTACCCAGACGTTATGGTAATTTTTATGTCCTTCCTTGAAATAGCTATTAGCAGATAAGAAGACACCAAGTAAAGTAGCACAGGCCCCACCAAAATAACCCATGATATTGATAATTCCATTAGCCTTACTTCTAAGTGGCTTTGGGGTAATATCAGGCATTAAGGCAACGGCAGGATTTCTATACATCATCGCGAATACAACAACAATAAACATGCAGGCTAATACACCAGCAATGTTGTTATAATGCATAGCTAATGGAATAAATGGGAAAGCCACGGCACAGATAAATGTACCAACTAGAATATAAGGCATTCTCTTTCCTAATGGGGATTTTGTCTTATCGGAAAGATGGCCAAATATTGGAAGTAATATCAACGCGGCCAGATTATCAATAGCCATCATGATACCAACTAAATATTGGACTTCTTCGGCATTTTCCTTTCCAAAGGCACTCTTGAACAAATTGGTCAAGAATAAAGGACACCATGAGTCATATACTTGCCAAAGCAATAAGATGCCAAAAAAGGCAAAACCAATGATGAAAGTACGCTGATAATTCAGCTTAAATGGTTTTTCGTTTGTTTTTTCCATATGTAATTCCTTTTGGATTCCTAGATATACTAATCCAAAGCAAAATAAATTAAAAGGCTAAAATGCCTGTTTTTCTTTATTTTTGGGGTGTTTAGAGAAATATCTTTCGTTACGTTTATCCATTCTTAATGAGAGTTTAGTAACTAAATATTCATATTTATATTCCAAAATAAGTAAATTCATATTAAGTGGTCTAATTGGACACTTTGAAGGTAAATGTAGATATATGAAATATAGATAGATATTAAAGAAGCATAGATAAGTAACATAGCTTGCTGAAGAATAGATGTCATAACTAGGAATATATAGATATCCAAAATTAATGATTCCAAATAAGGATAGGAAAAAGGTTAGATAAATTAGATATTTAAAGAATTCTATTTTGGAATGATTTGCAAAATGCCTATTAGACCTAATCAAAGAATAAATAGTAAGAATTAATAAGGATATAAGACTAGTAATGAAGGTAATTAAATCCTTGTGGAAGAAATTTACTAATAATAAGGACATTTCTAATAAAATGGTTAATATCGAATAGAAGATATATCTTTTCTTATCAAGGCAATTAAACGAATAAAGGCTAATAAATAATAAGAATATAGATATTAAGGCAAATATATGGAAATATAGCCCAATTTCAGGTAATAAAGCATTTGGAGTAGATGCAATACTTCCATACATTGGTCCAATAAATATCAATATTGGCATCAAAATAGAAGTAATTAAAGAGGCTCTAGATAATGGAGAAGATTCAAATTTAAGCTTGAAGGTTATCTTTTCATTATTGGAATCGATGTCTTTACACTCATAATCCACTAACATTGGAAGCATGAATACAAAACATAAGGCCATCCCTTTTGTATCGCTTGGGAAGAAATATGTTGATTCGGTGAACCCATGTGCTGCTAAAGCAAAAAAACAAAATAAGAATGTAATCGCACTTTTATTATGGTTAACCGCATTCTTTATTAATTTATATAAGAAGATAAATATCATGATGGCAAGAATTGATAACCTAGTGACCCCACCGCTTACTAATTCTTGAATTGGACCATTATGGGCATAGAAAATTGCAGTCCCGCTAGGATCAGAGCCAAATATCATCGATAAGATATTATTTGTTACATATTCCCCTACCCCAAATACAAATGAAATCGGATATTCTTTCATTATCTTTATGCAAGATTCCCAGATTTTAGTCCTTGATGTAAAGGTTAATTTATCTGAAAGAGTAAAGGCATCGACAAAATTATCTAGCAAAGTAACAAAATAGGAATTCTCTCCAAAAGTTTTAAATATCCCAAAGCAAATCAAAGCCACTACGCATCCAGCAATTAAAACAGCAAATAGCGATGTCCTTATTGGATGATTGCGGATAGTAATGGCAAATCTATAAATAAGGAATACGATTAGGAATATTGTAGAAATAATTATCGATGTCTTCGAAAGAATGAAGAACAATTCGATATAGAAGGCGAACATGAATAGATAATTAATTACAGAATGTCTTTTTGATTGGATAATTGCGCTTGCGCAGATACCCATCAACATCAACGTTCCAAATGTATTCCTATTGTTAAAGCAACTAGAGACGCATTCAGGTCCTTTATAATCGGGGGTATTCTTAATCATATGTACATAGATGTCATATTCTTTGACAAAGCTATAGACCATGAAGAATACACATATGGCTATTCCAACATAAAATAGCCAAAGGAAGGCATTTGATGATTTTATGACTTTAGGGAATATCGAAAAAATCATAAAAGCGTAATAAGAAGCGACAAAAAACATAATTGCATATCTAATTCGTCCCATATTATCTAATGAATAGGATATAGTCATGTCCTTTCCACCAAAATCATTAACAGTTAGATTAAGTGGATTAGGCAAGATAAATAATGCGATTAAATTCGCGATAAACCCAATCGAAAATATGACTAAGGGGAACAAATTTGGCTTAATAGAGAAATATCGTTTTATCAAAAATAATAGATAAAGATTAACTACAATAGTCACCCCAAATAAAAGAAAGAATTCCAAATTGTTGTTGAACAAATTGTTTGGAGTATTCATGAAAGCTATGTTTTCTAGCATGAATGCCCCAATAGAAACGGAGATAAAAATAGTCAAAAACATTAATGCATAAGGCTTTTTTCCAATAAACCCAAATTCATTCGCAATGCTTTTTGACATAAATTAAAATAACCTTAAATTTTGCTACATGGTGTATTCTACAACATTTAAAAATAAAAGAAAACGACTACATGGGTCGCTTCTTTTTGTATTTTTACTATTTTAACAAAGCATCGGCAGTTGCCTTATTTGTTGCGAATGGAATGTCATAAACTGCCGCGATTCTCATCAAAGCCTTAACATCAGGATCATGAGGCTGGGCTTGAAGAGGATCCCAGAAAAATACGACCATATTTACCTTCCCTATGGCAATAAGGGCACCGATTTGTTGATCCCCACCCATCGGGCCAGATAGAAATCCTTTTACCTTTAGTCCGGTCTCTTTGCTAATAATTGCAGCTGTGTGTCCGGTTCCTATTAAGCTAAACTCTTTTAATTTGGTGACATTTTCCTTACACCACTTCACAATGTCTTCTTTCTTATTGTCATGAGCAATAAGGGCTAATACTATTTTATTATCTTTTTCCATGTTTTTGATTATAAGGTAATAAGCTGGCTTTAAGAAGTAACTACTTGTCTTTTAAGGTAGCGTAATTACAAAAAGTCTATAAATATACCTTAATAACGGTAATTTTAGGGAATAAGGAAATAAACGGTATTAACTAAAATGTCTATATTTGGTTAAATATAGTCATGAAACGAGCAAGCAAATTATTTTTATTACTACAAGGGCTTTTTCTTTCTTTTTCATTTACCCCCGACATCAATAATCTAAACCAAAACGAAAATCACTTTAATATAGTTAGGAAAGAGGCCTCTTCCACTCCCGAATCTTATTTTGCAGATATTGAAGCAGTCGCACCGACTTTAACTAGGCAGCAACTATTTAATAGGTTACAAGCAAAAGTCTGGGATGGATGGAAAAGACAAGGATACGATTCACTTAATTCGACTTTTATAGATACAGATTTTGTTGATGGCTACTTAGTAGACATGTATTCGAATATTTCTAAGCTAAGGCCAGGTGATACGGGGAATTATTCCAAAGAAGGCGATGCTTGGAACAAAGAGCATTTAATACCTAAATCCTGGTGGGGTGGCGGTAAAGGCGGTCCAAACGGGGAAGGTGGAGACATGTTCAACATGTATCCAACGGATGGAAAAATAAACGGGATGAGAAGTAATTACCCTTTAGGAGTCACTTCTAGCCCAACAACCTGGTCAGAAAATAGATATTCAAAACTAGGGAATTCTTCTTTTCCTGGATATACCGGGACTGTTTTTGAACCAAACGATGAATGGAAAGGAAATATAGCAAGAAGCTATTTCTATTTCGCCCTTAAATACGTAACAAAAACCGGAAGCAATTATACTCAAGGCAACGGGGTGGCCCATTTTAAAAAGGATGGCAACTTCGGACTTACTACTTATTCAACAAATTTATTTCTAGATTGGAATAAGCATCTAGAAAAGAACCAATATGAAAAAGAAAGATGCGAAAGGGTATATCTAATCCAAAATAATAGGAATCCATTTATATATCATCCTGAATGGGCCGATTATATTTGGGGTGATAAGCCATTAACTTCAATTGAACCTACTTCTATTTCTCTTGATGAAATTTCTTCTAGGATTAGAGTTGGAAGTAGCAAAACCTTAAAATGCACGATTCTACCTGCAAATGCGAATAAATCAGTTACCTGGTATTCTTCTGATTCAAATGTTGCTTCAGTTGATGAAACTGGGTTAGTAACTGCTAAAAGCATTGGAAAGTGCGAAATAACCGTTACTAGTAAAGTAGTAACTTCATTATCTGCAAAAGCTGAAATTGAAGTACATAATGATAAAGTCGATCTAATTTCTATAGCTCTTCCTTCTTCTATATCAATGAGTGTTGGGGGAGAAAAGACAATTGAACCTAGCTTTGTTCCTATTGATGCTTCAAATAAAGAATTTAGTTTAAGCATTGAAGATAGTTCGATTGCTAGAATAACTTCAAATAAAATAACTGCCTTAAAAGATGGAAGCACCACCTTGACTGCTACCTTAATTGAAAATCCTTCAATTAAGGCTTCAACTAATCTAGTTGTTGCTTCTACTAAATACTATTCATTAGTTAAATCTACATCTGAATTAAAATCTGGCAAGAAGATAATAATAGGAAACAAAGACAAAGGCGTTATAGCCACTACATTTGAAAAAACATTTCTAAATTCATCAAAAGCCACTTATAAAGATGAGATAATCGAGGAATTTGATGAAGCAACATCTATATTTACTATCGGAGTCAATTCTAATGGAACTTATACATTAAGCTTCCCTAATGGAGATAAATTATCTTCAAGTGCTGCCAAAAGCTTAAGCATTAATGGGGATAATGTTAACTGGAATATAAAAATAGACGGGATGAAGTCAATTATTACTAACGAAGCTTATCCAAATAACCCTCTTCTATATAATGTTGGCTCACCTAGATTCAAAACCTATGAAAAATCTAACGATTCCTTGCTCTATCCTTCTATATATATTGAACCTAGTTTTATTGAACCAGAACCTCCTTCTATAAATATAAAGGAAGAGGCAATTAAGTACGGAACTAGTTTCTTAGAAAAGACTGCTGCTGCTTGTGAACAAACTAATGTCCCGTCTTCTTTATGGGAAGAATTAAAATCAGATTACCTAAATCTAGATGACAAGATAAAAAATTACATAAAGACTAATGTTGATTCATCTGAATTAAGTGATTTCGTTGCTAGATATAATTTCATAGCAATTAAATATGGATATGAAGACTTTATATTTAATCACGCGACCAATGCGAACACATTACCAATCTCCAAATCTAGTTTCTATACCATTGACCCAAGGATTTTAATCGCATCAATACTACTGGTTTCAGGCGGAATAATTATCTTCTCAATAAAGCTAATCAAAACGAAGAAAGATTAATGTAAGCGCTATGAAAATCAATGAAAATGATTTGACACTTACAAATTAATACTAAATATTTCTAGTAAATTTGCATTATAAAAAGTCCCTATTTATGGGGCTTTTTTATGAAAGCGTTTTCAGTAAGCGTTTTCAGAAAACGGTTACATTTGTATAACCCTTGCTTTTGCTTTTTTCGTTACTATATTTATGTTGCTTCAAGAAAAAGAAGCAATAAATTAGGAGGATAAATAACATGAGTGAAATCGCCTATACCGCTAAATTAAAGGAAATCGCCGATAAGGGTCCTTTATTCAAAGACGAAGAGGAATATGACCAAGTTAAAGACGGTAATTCAAGTTCCATCGACATGGTTGCTGCCTCTATCTATGGATTAGAAGAATTCCAATTCTAATTTCCTTTATCTATTAACAAATTAGTCCCTTGAAAAAGGGATTTTTTTATTTCTAGTAGCAATGGATATTCTTATCTAGTACACTTAATACAGATGAGCAGCAAAAAACCTTTATACATATCTATTGCCGAACAGTTTAAAGCCTTTATCGAGAAAGGTGTTTATAAGCTCGGGGATAAGATTCCTTCTGTTAGGGAATATGCGATTGCTACTATGGTTAATCCTAATACAGTAGCTAAAGCCTATGACTTATTAAAAGAAGAAGGGATTGTTGAATCTATTCCCCAAAAAGGTATCTATATAGCAAAAGGGAAAGAAGAAGATAACAGGTCTTTCATCCTTTCTAATAAATTAAAGGAATTGCATGCTCTAAATTATAAAAAGGAAGAAATCATAAGGATGGTTGAGCAATTATGGAAATAAAAATAAGAAACCTGACCAAGAAATTCGATGATGTAACCGCAATCAATAACCTTAATATTGATATAAGCGAAGGTGTTACAGGATTAATGGGAGAAAACGGGGCTGGCAAGTCTACCTTGTTCCGTCTTATTAGCGATGTTATCTATCCTAATTCAGGAGAGATATTAATCGATAATGAACCTGCTAAAACTAAATTCGCAAAAGAAAGCATATTCTTTCTCCCTGATGACCCCTACTGCCCAAGAGATGCAAAAATATCGGCGGCGTATGATTTCTATTCCTGTTTCTATGATATAGATAAAGAAGGATTCTATTCTCTTATAAAGGAATTTGATTTACCTTTAGATAAAAGAGTGGCAACATTCTCCAAAGGAATGAAAAGAAGGTTATTCATCGCACTTTCTTTATCAGTTAGCTGTCCAATATTGTTACTAGATGAAGTATTCGATGGAATTGATCCACTTGCTTTAGAAAACATCAAGGAAAAGATAGTCAAGCAAGGAACTGAAGGCAAGACGATTGTAATTGCAACCCATAACCTAGCCTGTTTAGATAGATTAGCCAATCGCTTCCTTCTTTTATATAAAGGAAACATAAAAGCAGATGGAAACGAAGATGATTTATCTTCTAACCTAGTCAAATACCAGATTGCATATCCTTCTTCTTTGGATGAAGCTTTCTTTACCAATCTTGGATTTAAGGTAGTTTCCTTCCGCCAAATCGGATCTATTTATAATGTAGTCGTAATGGAAAATAAGGAAGCTTATGAAAAATTGAAGGGTAAGAACCCTACTTTACTTGAAGAAGTCCCGTTAGAAAATGATGAAGTATTTGCTTCTAGGATGAAGCTAGCTTCTATGGAGGGAAATGAGCATGAATAAAAAATATTTAAAATACCTAACCAAGAAGAATCTTGTCTTATTTTTGGTTGTAACCATATTGCTTATCATCATATTTGCCTCTGAACTCCTTACTTGCACCCTATATCATCCAGAAAATAACGGGACTTGGTATCATAACGGAGATGCCAATACACTAGGTTCGGGATTGGTTTATATCTATTATCCAATGATGGCCTTTGTCTTATTTATATCTTTCAAAG
>DAVZIW010000057.1:0-9049 GCA_052273085.1 Candidatus Alloenteromonas sp. | reverse complement strand
TGAAAAAACAATAGATTCCAGAAACAAGCCGACCCCACAAAAAAGTGGAGAACCTACAAAACACACAAACTTAGTGTAACTGTCTCCATCTTTTTAATTAACTATTAAAATGCATTCCTAATGTATTATATGGAACAATATATACTCCAGATTTAGGGTCTCTTGTAAGACCGGAGCCTATACCGACAACAACACAAAGGAATTTAGGCTTTTTAGCGACGTTATCATTAAATTTAGTTAATGATTTTATCGCTTCGGCTATTTGATTGTCTCCTAACTTAATTTCAATTGCACCATATTCACCATCACTAAATTCAACTATAGCATCAACCTCATCATTACTTAAATTATCTCTAAAAGCATAGATGTGTCCTCTATAATATTCCATGTATGCGTTTAAATCTCTAACTACTAGAGACTCAAACAATAATCCAAATGTATTTAAATCATTAATTAGTTTTTCGGATGTTAAACCCAGAAGCGCAGCTGCAAGAGATGGATCAACAAATCTTCTCTTTACTTTCTTGCCAACCCTTGAACTAGATCTATAATTTGTCGAATAAGCTTCTTGATTATTTATAATGTATAGTTTTTCTAGAATGTCTAAATATCTAGATAATGTTCTTTTATTCAATGTTTGTTCTTCATTACTACTAAAGTTAAAGCAATCTCTCAAAATGGTTGCCTCTGCTGCATAGGTAGATTCATTTCTTGCTAATGACTTAAGAATCATCATCATTTTTTGTGAATCAAATGAGAAATTATCATCATTGTAATTTTCATTAATATCATTTTCAGCGACTGACTTTATATATTCGCGTGCTAACAAACCATCAGTATTAGAATCTGCAAGCCCTAAATTTTCAGGCCATCCACCATTTATAATAAGTCTAGTAATTTCATAAATATCAAAAGGATCAACTAATTTATTGATTTCCTTTCCTTCATACATATCCATTAAGGAAATATAATCAAGAGATTTACCTAATTCTAATGTTGTCATAGGAAACATATTTATTTTAATAATTCTACCAGTACCAGTATGCTTAATCTTAGATTTCTCTTCCTTATCTAGTAAAGCAGTTGAACCAGTTAAAATATAATTCCCCTTTGATGTTCTTAAATCACATTCATTTCTAATAGCATCCCACAATTCCGGAACTAACTGCCATTCATCAATAACCTCTGGAATATCCTCATTTAAAATTAACTTTGGATTAAGCATAGTTAGCTTTCTTTTCTCTATATCAGTTAATCTAACAATAGAATTACCATGATGCATACTAGTCCATGTTTTGCCACACCATTTTGGACCGACAATTTGAATCGCTTTAAATGTTTTTAAATATAAATCAACAGTTTTATCAATTAATCGTTCTTTATAATTTTCAAGTTTAATTGCCATAGCTAATCACCTTCTAATATAATTTAACTATAAAGGTGCACTTTTTTCAAGAACATAAGTGCACCGTTTTCAAGAGTATAAGTGCACTTTTTTCACACTACCAATTGTATTTTTTACAAATTTTTATATGAATTAATACTATAAAAAAGGTTTGATACGTTGTTTCCGTTGTATCAAACCTATGCTTTCAATATGGCGAATAAATACCATTTTAATACAAATCCCGCCCATAGTCTTTTGGTTGCACCACTTGGTATAGAGTTTGCACCTCCCAATTTACAAATAAGGTTCATTCTAGCATTTATAAAGTTTGTAGTTTTCTTTAAAAACTTTTTGTATCGTCAAAACTGATAGTATACCCCAAATGAATTCTCTTTTATTAAATACATATTTTCAGCATGTTATATTTTTTTATATAACAACTTATCAAATATATTAATTTACATTGTTAGAAAAAAGAAATTTGTTTTTTTGTACTAACTAATTGTAATTTATATTTTTTAATGCTTTAAATAAATTATTAACAGTTTGTCTTGCTATATTAAGTTTTTAGTCAATATCATTCGCTGTTTGATTAGGATTAATTTAGGAATAACAAGCATTATTCTTTCCTTTTCAGATCTTGATTTAAGTTTATTTTTTCTCCTATTTTTAACAATTATGTCCTATTTCATAAATGTTTTTAGGAGATAATTTGCTTTTATGATTAAATTTAAACATTTCTTATATAATAAGTCGCTCTTCCTACACCCATCTTAGTTATGAAATGTTCTTCGCATAATTCTTTTAATGCTTTTTCTATCGATTTAACACCGATTTCTGGGCATAGTTCTTGTATATCACTTTTTGTGAATTTACCTAGTTTTTGATTTATCGCGGACACCACCATCTCTTTTGCTGATAGTTTTTTGCCTACGATGTTGACTCTATTCTCAAAATCCCTATACGCGGCAACAATCGTGCCAAATAGATACTTAACAAAAGGAGTGTCGTTGTTTTCGTTATCAATCCATCCGTTAGACGATTCGCTCAAAGCTTCATAATATTCAGATTTGGTTATTTGAATTTTCTTTTCCAAGGAAATATATTTGCCAACCAAAAATCCGCTCTTATATAACAGCAAGGTTGTTAACAATCTGCTCATTCTACCATTGCCGTCGTTAAAAGGATGAATACAAAGAAAATCGTGAATGAATACGGGGATAATAATCAATGGATCAAGTCCATACGATGAAATCGCCTTATTATATTCTTCGCATAAACATTCGATTGCAAAAGGTGTTTCGAACGGGTCTAGAGGTTTAAATATTACTTTCTTTGTTCCATCGGTATATACTGCATCAATTTCGTTAGGGGTATCCTTGAACCTGCCACCAAAACTAACGTCCATAAATGAGTAAAGTTCCTTATGCAACTGAAGAATATAATTCGGCCTTATTGGCATGTATTCATATGCTTCATGAATCAAACTTAAAGCGTTCTTGTAACCCAATATTTCTTTTTCACTTCTATTTTTAGGGGTGGTTTTATCTTCAACTAATTTTTTAAGTCTTTGATCAGTTGTTTTAATACCTTCGATTTCATTAGAAGCTTCCGTGGATTGTCTCTTCGCTATTTCGACAAGCTTATCTAATTCATCAGGCTTTTGACTCAAATAGAGTTGCTGCCTTCCTTTAAATTCATGAATTAAACCTATGTAATTAAGTGTTTCTTTATCCCATAGCCTATCTTTAAGTTTGTTGTAATCGAATACTCTCATTTTTCTCCTACTACTTTCTTTTGCTCCTAAATTATGATAAGTAATAGGGGATAAATCAACTTAATATGACTAGAATTCATAAAATATTTATATATGAATTATCAAGATTTCAGCGCTGATTTTAGCCTTTATTGTGAAAGTTTTTCTTTGCAATCGCAAATTTTTATAACCTTTCGGTAATCAGTAGCACCTTTCGGTAAATCATAGGGGCTTTCGGTAAACAGTAGATTAAAAAGAAATAAAAATGGCTAAAAAATAGCCGAAATCACTACTACTCTAGGTTGTTGGCATTGGTAAATAGGAAGAAACTGCCTATATGCCAAATAAAAAAGGACAATACTTTTGTATCATCCTTACTCTTCTTATATGAAAAGAACTACCTATATTGATACAATTTTAGCACCCCTAATGGTAATCGTGTAAATTTTCCTGTAATCGTGTAATTAATATATTAAAGAACTAGGTTTTTCCATTTTCTGATTTTAGTTCTAAAAGTTCCAAATGGTGCAACAGTATTAATATGTATAAATTTATAAACTTCCCACACAGCTGTTTTGGTAGCTTCGTCAGCCCATTTACGTTGATGTGGCTTGAACAGTTCATCGTCTGGCATTGAATCAATCATCTTATAAAGCTCATTAATATTATTATCGAGCCTTTCTTTTAAGTCTTTTAAAGATAATGATGCATAGGTCTCAGTAAACCAATTATATAAATCTCCTAACTGATTCCACTTAAACTGCTCTGACGGAGTTTTTACTTCTAAACCATTTCTTTCATCGTTTTCCCATTTAAGAACTAATGTAGTCCACCCAATCTGATAGGCTAAATTTTCAGCCGGTGTACGATCAACTTCCTCTGAGCGGATATCTTTCTTATCTTCGGGTATATCATCAAATTCACTAATATATTTTGTATATGCTTTTTCTATCTCTTTTTTTAATTCAATCTTAGAAGTATATACTTTCATGATTTAATCTCCATTTCTTTTATAATGACTCTAGCATTTTTGCTAGTTTTTTTCTTTGCTTCTCATCTAAATCTTTAATCTTCTCTTCAAGAGTCTTTTTAGATGGCGTTTCTGGTGAAGTTGTTTTTGTTAAAGAAATCTTATCTCCTTCAACTTCAACTTCTTCATATTTGCCACATTCAGCATAACTTTTAAATGATCATTTTATAACCTTCCAATAACCATCTCTTTTAGAGCCGTCTTTAACAATAATCTTTTTATCTTGTAATGATGCCATATAGCGAACAACTGTTCTTCTTCCAATTCCTAACTTATTTGCTATTTCTTGTTGAGTTAAATAAGGATTTATTAATAATTCTCCTATTATATTGCTTTCTATTTCTGACAGTTCATTTTGTAATGTGCCATTCAATGTGCCATTCAATGTGCCACGATTTTTTACAACCTCTTTATTAAATGGAATTACAACATTAATAAATGAATCGGAAAATTCAAATACGCCTTCACCATAGGTTTCTATAATTTTTAATGTTCCGTGACCTGTTGATTCAGTAATTTCTAAATCCTGAAATATTCTCATTAATCCTTTATTACGAGGAACACTAATTCCTCTTAAAAACTTTTCTTTAGTTTGTTGAAAAGGCAAACCACCATGAGAAAGAATTTCTAATCTATCATCATACATACTTATTAATGGTTCATTAATGTTCCAATCATTATGAACTAAGGCATTAATTAAGGCTTCATTAACTGAATCAATATCATATAAATAAGTATCTTTTCTAGGTCTAACTGTTGTATCTGTCATACATATATTTTCAGCTATTAATCTGTCTTTTATTTGTTTATAAGACGAAATTAAAGAAGTTCTACCATAATTAGATCTTTCTGATATTGATGTTTTAGTATTTCCTCTAAACTTTACAAAAATAAGATGTGTATTGTTATGATCAGATAAAAGTTCTGCTAGCTTATTATATTCTCCGTTTTTTGTTTTTAGATGGTAATTTTCTTCGAATGATAATGGATTTACATGATATCCATTATTAGATAATGAAATTTGAAGTGTATTAAAACTTATGTCTCCATAACCTGATGGTATTTCTAGCATATAGTCATTAGACGTTTCAAAGCGTTTTTGGTAGCGAAGATTAATATCTTCAACACTTAATTCTTTACAGCTTGTGCCAATTCTTATAGGACAGCCGCTTTGAGAAAAGCCATATTTTTTAATGCAGTATAAAGAATGAAATCCCTTTGAAATAGTAATTTCGATAATGGATTTACTTTCTTCCATGATAATATTGGATTTTATAAGTTCAGTTGGTAATGGTTCTATTTTAGTTGAAACAATATCACTTAATCTTCTTAAGGATTCATCAATCTTTTCTACTCCTACTATTTCACCATAATCAGTAACGCCAACATAAATAACGCCACCTCTATTATTTAAAAAGGCAACAATTTCCTTTGTTATTACATCATCATTAAATTTTGATTTTAATTCTAAAGTTTCTGATTCTTTATATTTAAACATCTCTACCACCTCTTTTTAATATTATATCATAATATGCCAAATTTAGCAATTTAATGTGCCATTATTATTACATTTTATTTTAATTTGGCACTTTATCAATATTCCACTTATTTAAATTGGGGAATAAAAATCATTTTTTTGTAAAAATAAAAGGTTCAATACCTATCTTAGTATCAAACCATTGCTTTTCTTATGGATTGAATGAACTTAAGAGTTGGTTCATCCACCAACTTTGGATCTACCTCAAGCGGCGTGTATTCCGCTTTGGCGTCCATTGGAATGATGGATGAATTGTTGGTCGATGCTTCCTTGATCGCTCTTGTGAATTCATCTATTTGTTTATTCTTATCAGCTTCTTTAAGCATTCCGTTGATCTTCAGGATACCTTTTACCTGAAATGAAGACTCCATTCCAGCCTCTATGCCTTGGAGCAATGCATCGTTGATCTTCACCGTCTTAAGCAAAGCATCATGCTCTGCTGTAGCATTATTTCCGCCGAAGAAATCGTTCTTCGCATAGAACCTTCTTAGATGTATGACGTTCTCAGTTGGAATCTCATACACACTCCCATCGTTGAAATAGAACTTGTATGTGTGGTTTCCATCCGAGTACTCGACTGGTTCCACTGTCGTTGGCATCAAAGGGTATATTGCTTTAAGTTTAAGTGAGTCCCTATCGTAAATCGGATAGAAGAATGCATTGTTATTTAACAATAGCAACGAAATCACCTTATAAAGGAATTGGTACGGAGTCATTAATTCGTTTGGCTTATGCTTAAGCAAAAAAGAGAGCTCGCCATGTTTCTCGGTTTGAACTCCCTTATTGTCAACCTTGACGTATCTTCCCTTTAACTTTGCACATTGGCTTGCCACTCGATCAACGCAGATCATAACAACATCGCTTTTCATGATATTGTCGCCAAATGGTATAAGAGGCAGCCTGAAATTGTGGACCATTTTGAATCCAGATACTGACTCTGATGTTTTCTTTTTTCTGGAAAATATGTCGAATAATCCCATTTCAAATCCTCCTAACTTTGCATGTTCTCATACTCTTTTATGTAACGATTAAGCACCGCATAGGCGATTATCAGTGCAACAGCACCATCGATTCGCTTGAACTTGGAGTTTAGCTTACAAGGCTGTATGTTTCCGTTGATGTCTACCTTGGCCTGAGTGTTCGACAGGCACCATTTCAGGATAGGGTTGTTATCATAGACAACCTTCTTGTTTTTTAAGTCGGCTTCCAGTTGCTTCATTGGTTCAGATAACGTGAATACGCCTTGTCTTATCTTTTCCATCGTGAAGCCGGCTTCTTCCATTTCATCAACCCAGTATTGTGAGTTCCATGGATCGTAGCCAACCCATAAAGGCCTTAATTCGTAATCCCTCACCATCTTCAGGAACCATTGAGTTACGTTAGAGAAATCATTCTGAGAACCATCGGTCAATGTGATGAATCCTTTTCTAACCCAGATGTCATATGGCACCGAGTCTTCTTGCATTCTTTTCTGAAGCGTATCGCCTGGCATGAAGAAATGCGGAATCACGTACTTTTTACCTTCCTTTATTACTAGCAACACTGCTGCAGTTAAATCTGTAGTCGATGACAAATCAACACCAGCTACGGCATAACTATCTTTGATGAGCTCAATATCAAACTTCTCTTCATTATTTAAATCATCAAAGGATAGCCATGTGCCAGACTCTAATTGCTTAATGTTAAAGTCCTTGCAGAGCATTGTTAGTCTGGTCGATAAGTCGTTCTTGGCTTTATTCATGATGTCTTCCAGGTAATGGACCGTCTTGACCTTTCCTAATGATGGGTTTGATTTTTGCCATGATGACTTATCAACGTAGATTTCGGTTTCACTGTCTTGCGTGTATAGCCAAGGAAGCACATGCTCATCAGTTGTTTCGCCCTTTATCATCTTTCGACAATATTCGAGTTTTTTATCTAAAAAACCACCAACCACATTACCTTCTGTAGTAATGATGAAAATCAGCGGTTCTTCTTTAGTCGACTGCGATTGCTTAATTGCGTCATAGACCTTCGAATCGGTCATTTGATGCACTTCGTCGATGCAACCGACCTCTATGTTGTATCCGTCCAGGTTTCTGGATTGACCAGAAAGCTTCTTGATTTTGTTCTTGTTCGTCGGCGAATAAATATAGAATATGTTCTTTTTGCTTCTATTAGGTTTTGCGAGTGATTTTGATTGCTCTCGCATGTTGTTGATCTCTTCAAAAAGGATGGATGCCTGGTCGTTCGTATTAGAAGCGCATACGATATCGACTCCACCTCTTGACAGAAAGAATTCAGCTAAGTCAATGCCTGCAACAAATGTCGTTTTGCCATTCTTACGAGCAATAAGAAGTACGACCTCATTGAATCTTCTAAGACCGGTGTCTCTATATTTGAAGCCATATGCAACTTGGAGCAGGGCTTTTTCCCATAGTTCAAGTATGAACGGCTTTCCATTAAATGGAGACTTTGTATGTCTGCAGAAGGTTTCGATAAAGTCGATTCTGACTTGTCCAGGTTTTTCATCATAGATGAACTTCGGATTGTCTAAGTCTTTAATAAGACCATCGAGGACTACTCTAAGTTCATTTCCGATGATAATATTTCCTCTGTTGATTTCGCTGTAATATTCCCTCAGGTAATTCATTCTTCTTCGAATACAGGAGGACCGACATGCTCGTAATTTTCTATCTTGTCCTCACTCAACATATTTGAAAGATATACACCATCTGTCTTTGATTTCCATATCTTCATTTCTTCAGTTTTATATCTTTTAAATTCCATGATTACCTCCTACGATAGTGTCCAGTTTTTATTTATTTTCAAATCAATTACATGCATTAGTTCTCATCATCCTTTGCCTTTTTCAGGAATTCATCAAATGCGTCATCTTCAGCATCACCAGTGTCAGCCATAATCTTATCAACCGACTTGATGACGTTCTGATATACGGATAGCGTTTGAAGATAAGTCTTATATGTGATTGCCACTCTCGTATTGCCTTTGGTTGAACGTTGAATGGCACCAGTTCTTTTAATTCCGCTTTCAAGGAGTCTAAGCTCGATTTTCAAAAAAGCGGCTTTATTCAATAGGTCATCGCATAACCGCAGTTTAATAGGATCTGAATTTTTATAAACGTCTTTAAGCTTCTCATATTCTTTTTTAATCAATTCATCCTTATTCACAGCTTTCCTCCTTTCAGAATCTGCCCTGTGTCGGGCTTTTGTTTTAATGTTGCATTGTTTTCCAAGAGAACTAAAAAGTTTATAGGAATATACTCCGATAAACTTATTAAAAATACGCCACTTGTAATACTAAACGCAACTTAATAAACGAAAGTTAAATTGTATGACT
>DAVZIW010000056.1:0-9054 GCA_052273085.1 Candidatus Alloenteromonas sp. | reverse complement strand
AAGAAATCAAAAAGATACTTAATATTGCCTAGGGTAGTACAAAAACCTTATTTTTTCAAAAGCCAGGTTATAATTGTGAATGGTACATTTTTTATGTAGGAAAGTTTTTTTGGCTATTAAGCAAAGAAAAAAAGTGAGTTGGAAAGATTTGCATTCTATAAAACCGCCTATTGAGTACACTACATACGTCGCAGCTTTAAAAAGAACATTTGTGAGGAATGCGATACCGGTAACATTTCCTATCGACAGCTAGCGGAAAAGTATAATGTCAACTTATTTTCACTGGCACCCTGGATTATAAAATACAAGGCCATGGATAACATAGTTTTGTTCCATTGTCTAAGAACAGCAGCTTCTGCAAGGTTGCTCCAAGGGAATTGCACCAGGAACTGATTAGTGAATTAAATGGATATTTCGATGATATGAACCTCAAAAAGAACTCACCACTGGTAAAGGCAAAAAACCTACTGGAGCAATCTCAATGGCGAGCAATTGACATATTTAGATAACGGTTATGTCGATCTTGAAACAACGAAGATCGATTCCATCAGAAATTAGAATCTAAAACGCTAAAAAGGAAAGGGGTGCGAAATTCTATACAGTGGTGTGTAAAAATTCGTACCCTTTATATTTTTGCCTTCGACACCTTTTTTCTAGTTCACATTTCATCTTATTAAAGAGGCATGTTCAACTATCGATTTGGCATATTGATAGAAAGCTTTTTTATTTTAATAACTCGAATCTAGTTTAAGATTAGAAACTCTACTGGCAGGGTGTTTTGATAAACGAACACTAATTCCAGTTAACTGATTTTTAGTCATAATTTCATCGACCATTTTGTAAGCAATTTTGCCAAAGCAGACTATTTCCTTATACTTACCTTCAATTATTGTTTTTTCTAAATATTGTATACAATGTTTTTGCGAAGAAGCCGATGGATGGCAATCTCTAGTCCCGCCCGATTTCTTGCCTGGATAGCATTGAACGGCTTCAGTTATATCAAAATTTGTCCTATTGACATTTTTCCTTTTAAATGATGATCTCATTCTGCTCCCTGCACTATGAGGCCTAGTAGAACCAATTGGTACTCTTTGATTATTCAAAGTATTCCCATTCCATTCATCCTCACCAGGCGCCTGAAAAACTAAAAGTTTAATGTTTCCGACATATGATTCCAAACCAATAGGCATCAATTGTCCTCCTTTATTATAGGGGCAATTGTTACACTTTTTAAAAGACGTTACTTTGTTAGCCATTGTAAATTATTCCTTTCGCGCTTCATGATGAAATTTCATATTTTATAAAATCACCACCTGTTTAAAATCTCTTTGAAAAATTCAGTAAAGTTAAACTTTTAATTCACAATACCAAAACAATAATTAAAGGAACATGTTCATAAGCCACACATAACTATTCTCTGATTAAAACCATAAGCAATCCTAATTGCAATAATTTAATCGAGATGTTTTATCATCATTTGATGCTCTGCCAAAATTAACTTATCCTTTTTGAGTAAGCATAAATTTCAACTATAAGATCATCTACGTCATAGACTTTGAATTGGTTATCCTCAGAATAACTTGTATATTGATAATCTCCGTCCCAATATTTAATATATCCTGGTTCTTCTGTTAATGTAGGAAAATAAGGAAACAAATCTTCGTATGTTTCGCTTTCCAAAACAACCATACGGAGAATTTCGGCGTTATTTTCCATAAACTTTAAATAGTGAGTAAATGGTTCGTCTTGTTTTATCTCGATGTCTTTTTCAAAAGTCTTTTCAGTTTTGTCTCCGCATGAACCCAAAGCAAAAGTTGAGAACAGGGCAAGAGTAAGGAAAAGTAAATTCTTGTTATTTTTCATTTTAAAAGTTCTCCTTAATTCCCGTGAATTTTTAGTATTGGCCCATATTTCCCTTCAATCCATTCATCAGCAAAAGAAGATGAAAGAGAAGAAAGAGTTAATGAGTCTCTTCTAATGCAACCATTCTTAGAACCTCCGGAAACGGAAGTATCTTTCATTGAAACGAAATAACAATTATCGAACTCGCCATGGCTTTCAGCTCCAGCAACATAGCCAAACGAACTACCACTCTTGTTTTTGGAAATCGAATATATCAAACACGTTGATAATTTAGCACTAATTAGCGAAGTGTCTTCGGCCGTTCTTATTTCCATCGAGCCAACAATTCCACCCATTGCAAATTTAATGTTTTCTAGATTTTCAATTTTAAAATTTGAATTGTTTACATATGCTTTAGCTATTTTTGAACCAGCAATTTTGCCAGAAATGCCCCCAACATTAATAGTTCCGTTTCCTTTCGTCGCAATACCATAAATATTACCATCAACAAAAGCTGAATATTTAATTATGCCTTCGGAATACCCGGCAATACCGCCAACATTTAAAGCGCAACTATCTTTTTCAATGCCAGTAGAAATTCTAATTGCGGAATTTTTAACTAGGCAATTGTCTATGACACCAGCGTTATAACCCGCAACAATCCCAGCAGAAAGCGAGATATTAGAATTTTGAATCGAAGCCAATCCACCATTGAGGCAAATAGCGTTATCTACAACTAAGTTTTTAATAGTTCCCTCGTTTTTCCCAAATAACCCCATATACGGATAGCCATCTCTGAAGTCAGATGTTTTTATAGTGAAATTCTTGATTGAATGCCCGTTCCCATCAAAAGTTCCACAGAACGAAGAAGATGCTCCCGAACCTCCGGTATCTATTTTTTCACCTGCCAAATCGATATCGTTTGACAACTGATAATAAAATACATTGTTTAAATATCGTTTTTCTTGCAAAAGTTCGAATAAATGAGATTTATCCTTAATTAAATATGGTTGTTGCTGAGTGCCATAGCCACCACCAAACGATCCCTCTTTTATAGTAACTCTTAACGAATATACTTTAATTCCTTCAATTTGTAATTCAATATCAAAGGACATCCCAATAGTCCCTTTTTTGATTTTAAGCACATTTCCATCTAAAACCGCGGCAGAGTCAGATGATAAACTTAAGGTATATTGACTCGAATCAAAACTTTTTGTTATCAAATCACTTAAATTAATTTTAACTTCGGATTCGGTAGGCAAATTAATATTTGAAGAACATGGAGTAAAACTAGCATTTATTCCTTTTGAATTGTACTCTAAGCTATCTATATACTCACATGGTATTCCAAAATAACCGCATTTTTCAGCATAACTTTCGTAACACATATTATCCCAAGCTTTTTTTAGATAATTAATTTGTGATGAATATTGATTAGCATCTAATATATCCCAAATAGCAACGGGATTTTCCGCTTTAACTACCTTTAGTGAAACATCATCCTTATTAAATGAATTTGTCCAGGCTTCATAAAGGAATCCAGAAGCAGTGCCTGTACCGAATTGAGTCTTATATTGGAAAAGGTCAGAGGCATTAACTGCGGTAGTCGTTTCTCCGCCGGCCGAATCATATCCCATTTTCGAATAATATCTTGAACTGCTTGCAGAATTCGATTCGTAACGAGAAAAATTAACAGAACCGCTAACTTTGGCATCAACTTTTGCCATATCTACAATAACATTAAGAGAAGTAGCTGCTTCCTTTTCCGTCTCGGACAACTCATAAGATGCATCTTGAGCAAAATATTTTGTTATTTCAAGTTTCCCACCTAAAACATATTTTTTATAAACGTGGGTGCCGTACTCTCTTAATAATTCTTTTGCGCTAATAACACTGTTGACTTTATCCAATTCCCTTTTAAAAGATTTTGAGAGTGCATCGTTAATATTTTGCTCCTTCCAATCTACATTAACAGTATATTTCTTTGCAAGCCAATAGTAATACTCATAACTTTCTATTTTTTGCTTCCACGATTCCGTATTAACATCCCTTTTAAACTTGCCGGAAACATCAGTAGTCACATCATATATTTTAACGTTAGCACTCATTTCAGTTGAAAAAGTTTGGGCATATTTTTTAGAGAATTCGTATGCAGATGTCGATTCTATATCCCAAGCATTGGTATCCACATCTTTTCTAGCCGAAATCGCATTTCTGAATGTTTCGTTAAATGAATCAAAAATCTGTGGATTCTTATTTTTCTCAAATGCATTTGTATCAGATGCAACTATTGCACTAGCCAGTAATTTATAATAATCATCATTGTCGAACGAAGTAGCATTTACATTGGTATTATTTAGGCCAATCGAGCTTAAGGCAGTAACGCCTAATGCTGAAAAAGCAAAGGCCTTAAACACTAACTTTTTAAAACTATTCATCGTTTTTCCTCCTTGTAATAGCCGCAACAATCACATTCTCCAAAGCAACTCTTGGGTTCATATTTTTCTAGCAAAACCAACTTTCCGTTTTTTATTTCATACGCTCTATCTACAGATTGAAACATATGACAGTGTGTAACTATTAAAATAGCAGGTGGATCATCGCTCTTTTTCAAATCAATTAAGAAGTTATTCAATATTCTAGCATGCTTTGAATCTAAATTATTTATAGGTTCATCTAAAATAAACAACTTTGAATTATTCCTAGAGAACGCTTTCAATATAGAAACAATCTTCTTTTGACCACCACTACAAACATTTAGGTGTTTTTCATTTAATTTTCCTTTTTCGTATGTAGAACATTTCAAATAATCATTGAACAGTTTGTCGTAATAATCTAGATATCCTGTGTTATCAATGGCACTTTCGGCATATTCAAGAACATAATCACGTACTTTTCTACTAAATAAAGGATCGTCTTCGTCTTCTTGCATGGAATAGCCGATTGATCTCCTAAACTCATTCAGTTCCGTATCCCAAGAAAATCTGATTTTTTTGAATATGCCCTTACGAGCATTCACATTACCAGAAATTATTTTTCCGTTAAAATAAAGATCTCTAGATGCATATTTCTTAATATCAGGAGTCATAATTAGTGATTTTAACAAACTAGATTTCCCTGCTCCATTATCGCCTAGAATAATCACGACTTCTCCTTTTTTTACATAAAAGGATTCATTCTCAGCAACGGTTAAATCAGGAAATTTAATTCTTAGGTTTTCCACATGCAATATAACATCCGTATCTTTTTTATCCATCTTAGCCCCCTTTCTAATTAAACTTCAATTTTAGCCATAAAGTTTTTATTAAATATACTAATAAACCAATTATTCCAAAAGCACAAGCAACTTCCCAACTCCCAAACAAGCCTATCAATAATCCACAAAAGATAACCGGCAACAGCAGCAGCAAGAAATTAAATCCATAAAGCATTTCAATAAAGCCTTTCTTGCTTCCGGATATGGATATCTTAAAAAGTTGTTTTTGCTCAGATTTTTTCAAGAAAACAAGAACCATAAAAATCGATGCCAAAAACAAAACACAGCTAATTGTCATATTAACTATAAGATTCTCTCTAATTGGGGTTAACGTTTTTTTGAATAAGAATACATCGTTGTAATCCTTGGTAACGTTATTAAAAACAGCATAATTAAAATCTGTTTTAATAGGATCGTTAGAAGTTCCAATGAATACAACACTATCTTTAGAATCTATTGAAGGCTCTTTAATATTTCTAAAATCCCTGAAAATGAATTGAACTATGTATTCATCCTTTTCGTCCAAAACTAATTTTTGACCAATGCCTATTTTATATTCGCTATGTATATATTCAGGAACAGCTATCTCATTAGAAGATAATATTTTAAATGTACCTGAAGTTACATTTTTTTCATTTAGCAATGACCTGTTGTCATAGTTAACGCCTGCCAAAAATTGATAAACATCGCAGTTAAGGCGAACACTATCCCCTTTAGAAGTATTTACCTTAACCGTATTCCCATAAAAGGCATAGCAATTTTCTTCAAATCTCCTTGAATCAAATGCAATATAAGAGCTTTCACAATTAGACCAAGTATCAAGTACGTAAAAGGAATTAGATATATTTTTAGAGAACAAGAGTCCGACAAGGACGAACAAAAGTGATTCTATAATAATTGATATAAGAAATTTCTTTGTTTTAAAAGCAGAAAGAATCTTCATAAATCAAGCCTTTTTTATCATTAAGAGAGTAATAAAATATCCTACAAGAGTTGAAATAATAGGAAACAATAGAGCCGGATAGCAATTACTAAATAAAGAAGCAAAATTATAAAATGTAGTAAGGCCGTTAAGAGACAAAGCAAAAGTAATTAATGTCCCGACAACAACAAAAACAATGATCGAAGCATTAAAACCAGTGAATATTTTTACAATACTATGGCTCCCATTATCTTGAATATACTTGTAAATCTTGTCTTTTTTATTTTTGGCATGGATGAAAAAGCATAAAAAGGAAAGTAAAAAGAAAATAATGGAACTAACAATTATTGAAATCATGAACCTTTTGTTTGCTGATGAACGTTTTTCCAAATACTTTGGCAAAACTTCGTTGGCTTGTTTGCTAGGGTCGTTGATACAAGAAGAATAATCTTTGGCATAAAATTCATCTAAGTAACGTTGATAATCTTCATTACTTTGGCTTGACGTTTGCTTTAAGAGTGTTCCCATTGGTTTGTAATCTTTTAAATTGTTCTTTAGTTCATTCAAATTATTAGAGTTCAAATAAACATAATATGAATTAGATTTAAAATCCAATGTGTCTCTTGTCAAAACGATAACGCCTTCAGAATACAAATAATCGGTACGGTAAATTCTACCAATTTTAAGATTAAGTTCATCGCCATTAGCGCTTATTGTTAGGTTGTCCCCTAAAGACATACCATATAATTGACAAAACTTATAATCTACCCCCACTATAATATTTTCATTTTCTTCTTTTTCAATAATACGCCCATTTGTAAATTCGGAATATTCCAAAGAATTTGAATCGTCGAAAACCAAAATATCTCTATAGTCCTCATCTTTATTAGTTTTTACATTCAAACTAATTTTAGACGCTTTCGAAACGTGAGAAACATTTGAATCATTATCAAATCCAACAACTTGTTCAATAGAAGCTCCAGAAATAAGAAGATCAAAGCCTTTTTCGCAGTAGAAACTAGTTTTATCGGCGGATTCCGAATCATATCTATTTTTGTCTTTCAAGGCAAAGCCAATAACAGCGCAAGATGCGCAAGTTACAGCAAGAGCTATCAATTCGATTCTTAATATGAATCCTTTAAACGGATTTTTTCTATTAATCTTTTTAGTATTAGTTCCCATGTTTATGCCCCGAAAGTAATAAATGTATAAGAAGTTTTGGCTTTGTTTGTTTTTTCGCCATTTACGAAAACATTATTTAAATTTGTATTCTCAGGTTTAAACCTAACTTTAAAATCAGCAGATTCACACGGCTGATTTGCTTCAATTTCGAAAACATAATGAAATTCATGAGTTTTATCATCGTCTAGAACAAAATTCATTTGAGTTAATTCCACGACAGTATATTGATTTCCATTAAGATCTTGTTCTGAATAAGTGTTTTCCTTAGGCTTAATTGTTCCAGAATAATAATCCTTTGTAGAATAATACTCAGCATATGGAATTTGGACTACAAATGAAATCGTTTCTTCTTCAGGAACATTTTTAGTAATTGAAAAATCTACGCATACATAAATCTTAGTATTTATTTCAAAAGTAGTAGATTCGAAAAATTCATTCTTTTCCCCATCTTTTGCAAATGCAAATTCGGTAGTGATATCGAAATCCGGTTTAGACTCATTTTGAGAGCATTTGGTAAATGGGTTGAATAATAAAGTTCCGATTGTAAAAAATAAAAATCTTTTCATGTTATTTTCCTCCGTATATAAAACCTACTTTATCAAACCATGTTGTTTCTTGAACCCTTAACAATTTACGTCCTACAGTACTGAAATCCAAAGTGCCATCCAATCCCCCGGTTTTTATGAACGCATGGATATTTCCTTTATAGGAATAATTAAGCTTTGTTCCAATTGGAGAGGTGCGAATTCTAATATCTCCATAAAATGGTTTCGACTCATTTATTCCCAAGCTATTAGATTCATCCAATCTAAACCAGTTAATATTCGTGCAAAGAATATATGGCTCAGTAGTCATTCCTTGGACCAAGGCTTCATGTTCATCATGCAGCCCATTATAAATATTCTCAAAAAAAGTTTTTTTCATAAAAGCTGCCTTAGGCTGTTTCGGCTCCAAAGGAGATTGAGCACAACCTGTCACAGCAATTATTTTTGGAGTAATTGTCTTAAATAAATCCAAGGAATTCTCCCTATTAGTTGTAGAGCCGTGATGGGACGATCTAAATAAAGTGACATCTTTAAGGATGGACGTATCCTTATAATAGTTAATAAGCCCGCTTTCACCATTGCCTCCCAAATCACCACAAGAAAGAAATTTGAAATTGTTTTTAATAACTTCCAAACAAACGCTAGGATTATTAATCGGTTGGCCACGATTTCCATCATCGAATTTTTGTCTATAAGCAAAATCATAATACCAGTTATACAAAATTCTAAATTCAGCTATGTTTTCTAAGTTTATCGAATAAAAATACCTATTAGACTCAACCTTTAGATTGCCATCTAGTTTTGCCACGCATTTTGAATAAGAATTGTTTTTCTTAACTTCTTTAACGAATTCTAAAGCGGCAGAATTTGGTTGGTGCTCAGTAAGAATTGTTGTTTCAAACTTATCTTCAACATATTCTTTCATAAGATCAGGAGTAGCTAGCAGTTTATTTTCTTTAGACATAGAACTCTTGTCTTCGGCTTCTATAGACGAGTCAAATAACGCAGCAGCTGGCAAGTAGTTAGTTTCTTTTTCTATTAGACTATCTATTTTTGACAAATAAGTTTGATATAGTCCACGACACAACCGCTTCTCTTTATCTATCTTTGAATAGCTGTGGAGGGCCACTACTCCTGAATTAAAATCAATAACATTGTTTATAGATTTTAAGGTAATAGAATCACCCCTTAAATTTGTTATAGTTTGTCCGTTATTGAATGCATCAATTACCCCACCCTCAACGCATAACGATGCTAAATGATCGAAATCAGAATGAGTAACAATCAAATATTCGAGTACTCCATCG
>DAVZIW010000055.1:0-9074 GCA_052273085.1 Candidatus Alloenteromonas sp. | reverse complement strand
TATCGTCCCCATAGAACTATAGGGAATAAAACACCGTCACAATTTGAGGAAGAACATTTCAAGAATACCTTGAATGATTAAATGTATGCAAAGAAGATTAGATTAATTATTAATTAAAAAGAAAAACGGATTCTGCAGTGTCTGGATAATTTTGTTGCAAAATCCGTATATCGTTCACAAAATCACTTTTTGTTTAAAAGCTGGTTTGAAATTAGTTATAGACCTGCAGGTTTCTAACAAAGCCTAAATTAATGTAAGCATGTCCACCCGATATATAAGAACATGTCCACTTTTTGCAAACAAGTTTAGTGAACATGTTAGAGCTTAGGCCACGTATTTAACGTTTGGTGATTTGCTTGGCGCAGTCCTTTTAAGACGCCCTTTGTCTATAAGCGGTTTTAGAATATTGGTCGTAAAATAGGTTCTACTTTGAATTTTTAAATGTTCTTGAATTTCTTCTCTTGAGCGAGCAATCCCAGTGCAAAACGATACGACTTCTTCTTCATATTTGTTGATGGCGATTTTTTCCTCCTGCCCATCATAAAGCAAGTTATATAAAGTCACGCTGAAGTAATCACTTTGATTGTCGAGGAATGGCATCTTGTCAGGATAGTTTTTATAGATATTGGCAACCTTTTTCAATCCTGAAGCACTTTGTTCCATTAAACCAGCCGCTTCAAAACAACCACAGATGACCACGTTTCTTCTAATTGAAGGAATCTTGTATAAGGAATAATGTTCAGGAGATGATGTCAACAACCATGAACCAGGGGATGAGATTTCAAGTCTATCTTTATATATGTCAATATCTATTTGAGTGTTAGATATCGAATAATCCCTATGTGCAATCGCATTAACAATGACTTCCCTCAACGCCAAATCGGGATAAGCGTATGTATCAAGCCTTGAGCCATCTCCCAGCTTAATAAAACCAGAGCCCGAATTTCTCTTTACAAAATTCATTGCGTTTAAAAACGTTTCTCCCAACGGGCCTTTGAAAACTTTTTTGTCAATTACTTCACTTGCACCTTTGTCATATCCATTCCAAAGTCTGCAGGCCAATAAAGAATCATCGGAATCATATGCATCAGAGAACATCAATAACCCTTCCTTGATTCTCCCATCTTGTGCGAGCGCGCCTAATGTGACGAGATCTTCCTTGGATGGCTCGAGTCCATCTTCTCTGTATTTCTTTGCTAGAGATAAGTATTTTGAATAATCTTTTCTCTCAAATGACTCATTCAATACCTTAACATCAGAACCAAATTTCCTTTTTCCCAAAGCCAGTATTTGTGAGACGCTCGCCGGAACCGATGCTCCGTTTTCTCTTATAAAAACTTTTTCATTATAGTCACCAAGTCTCAAACAAACTATTTCTGGATATGATGGCACCAGAATATCCAACAAAAACTTTCCATTTTGAAGATTAATCTCACTAAAAAATACTTTTATATGTGGAAAAATATGCCTATCGATAGTGAGCAAAACTAAGTTTTTTATGGAATCAACAGTTTTTCGGTCTAAACCAAAAACATTGAAGTCATCGTCAACTCCGACAAAAATATGTCCTTCTCCAGAATTAGAAAAAGCAGATAGACTTTTTGCCCATCTTTCGATTTTATCGTCCCCATAGAACTATAGGGAATAAAACACCGTCACAATTTGAGGAAGAACATTTCAAGAATACCTTGAATGATTAAATGTATGCAAAGAAGATTAGATTAATTATTAATTAAAAAGAAAAACGGATTCTGCAGTGTCTGGATAATTTTGTTGCAAAATCCGTATATCGTTCAAATGGGGCGCGATACGGGAGTCGAACCCGTTCATGTCCGGTTCACAGCCGGATGTGTTCACCGTTTCACCAATCGCGCCACGGCTAGAATAATATACTCAGTTAACGGCTCTACTTCAACTCTTTTTTGTTTAAATAGTAACCAATTCTAGATTTTCCTAGTTTAAGAAATGGAAGTTCCCTTCTTTTAACCAGTATGGAAACCCCAGAGTCTTCTTGGCTTTCCATTAATTTAATTGATTCTTCAGCGGGATAAAACTTAGTTTCTTTTATAAGCAAATCCCCACTAGAAACAAGATAGTTTTGTCCAAAAGAAATAACTTTTGCAAGGAAATAATGGTTTTCATTGCTCCTAGAAATCAAGTTATAAGAATCTTTTACAACTCCTAATTCTTCTAATATTTCAGCCTTGCAACCTACTTCTTCTTTTATTTCTCTTAGAAGTCCTTCGACTAAAGTTTCTTTCTTTTCGATTCCTCCTCCAGGAGTTTCAAAATAAGTTTGCTTGCCAAATGCATCATCTCTAGAAACTGTATGTAAACAAACGTTTCCTTTTTCATCAAATAATATAGCCCTAGCTATTATTCTTTTGTGAGGTATACCGCCTTTTGGATATTGATCATCAATTAATGTGAGTGAAATTTTCATAATAGCATTATAATATCTTAGTCGAAAGAAATGAGTAATAATGTTTGTAGTAAAGAATAGATTAATATCATTAATAGGAAGAGCGATTGGATTCATATTGCTTCTAGTAGCAACTGTTTTCTATTTTCTGCAGATTGGTTCTCCTTCAGAAGCATTAATTTATTTCAATGTTCAATCTTGTTTGCTTTTCCTTTTGCTTTTATTTATCGAGATTATTTCTAATTCAATTGATTTAAGACACGGGGTTAAAGGAATTCCTGCTGGAATAAATATGAAGGTGGCGTTGCCTTGTATTTCTTATGCTTTAGTATCAGGAATAATTTATTTTACAGTTACTATTCAAGAACATGAGGTTGCTTATTCAATTCCAGGATTATTATTCAACCTTGCTCTTATTATAATTCCTTTATGTGACTTCCTCTTCTTCGATGAAAAAGGTAGCGTTAGATGGTATAACGCCTTCTTCAGTATGATATATCCTTTATTTTATTTGGTATTTGTCATGCTTAGGGCGTATATTTGGCCAAATGATTTATTATATGGAAGCCAGACATATCCTTATGATTTCCTAAATCCAAAGAACCCATATTATCTAGCATATGTCTTCGCTGCTTTCTTAATTCTATATTCTTTTAATTTGATAATGATGTTAATGAATAACCTATTATCTAGAAAATATTCCTATCTATTTAGAAAAGATGAATAAAGGTCTTCTTTCATTAATTAAATAACAAATAAATATGAATACATAACCAGAGAAATCGACAATCACATCATGGATAGTCGCGCTTCTTTCTAATGAGAATAATTGGATAAATTCACCTAGGCTAGATAGAACCAAGGCATAAATAAGAAATAGCAATGTAGCTTTGTTGCTTTTGAATTCCCTCCAAATTAGGAAACCAAACAATCCATCTAGCATGAATAAACCAAAATGGCCTAATATTTTTGCACCCAATGCTACCATTGTCTTAAGTTCAAAGTCATTAAGTTGGCTAGCAAAGAATATCCTATTGATAAAATTAGCCACTTCCCAACCTTCATTAATATTATGTTGTTGGGTATAGGTGGACGTATAAAGAATAAAAGAAGAAATAATTATCTCGATAACAATATAAATAACTAATCTTCCCTTTTTCATAAAACTAATTATGCAACAAAAATAGATATTAGTTTAGGAAATCCTAGTGGAATCATAATTATTAAATAGATTAGTGCAGTTAGATAAAGGCATGCACTTAAACATTTTCCCGTACCATCTTTTAGGCTTGCCACCTCTAGAAACATGAAGCAAAAGGAAATAAGGGGCATGGTCTAAAATATAGGTTTTTGCATACACGAGTTCCTTATTTTCTTTTAAATAGAAAACAAAATTAGGTTTCTTAACCAAATTAGTTATCTCTATTATGTCATTAGGATAACTATTAGGTCGCTTACTAGCTAAAGCATCTAGGAAGCTTTGATTTAGGAAGATTGAAGGATTACTAGTTAAAGTAATATTTAGATTTCTTTCGACCTTAGAAGAAATTCGGCCTACTTTTATAAAATTTTGAATATTGTCCATATAAATATGTAGTCAACTACTTAACAAAACGGCTCAAAAAGTTTTTAATTAGTCCATGATTAAATATAATAAGAAAGATGACACATCATTTGCCCCCGGGATAACATTAGCCTTTTATCTACTAGAAAATAGAAAAGAAGACATTATTAGGATCTATATTTCTCCATCTTTAGAAAGAAAAGAGACTTATTTTAAATTAGTATCCTTAGCCAAAAATTCAAAGATTCCGGTTATTGAAAATAATTCCAAGATATTTAAAGATATCGCGAATAAAGATAACTGCATGGTTATCGCTGAATTCAAGAAAAGGTTTAACAAGTTAGAAATAGATGCCCCGCATCTAGTCTTAGTAAATCCTTCTAATATGGGTAATCTAGGTACAATTCTTCGTTCTTGTTTAGCCTTTAATATTAGTAACGTTGCCTTAATATCTCCATGTGCCGACCCATATGATCCAAAAACCATTAGAGCATCCATGGGTTCAATATTTTCAATTAATCTAACTATATTCCCTAGCTTTGAAGAATATAAAAAACTATATTCAAACCATCATTTTTATCCATTTATGTTAAAGGCTAAAAATACTCTTGGAAATATAAAAATATCTAACCCATATAGCATTATTCTTGGAAATGAAGCTACTGGATTAGATGATTCTTACTTAAATGAAGGCGAGCCAGTTTTAATCAAGATTAGCTCCAAAGTTGATTCGCTTAATCTAGATAACGCCGCTAGCATTGCTTTATATGAATTTGCTAAATCTATTTAGTTTTTATATAGATTATTCCAAACGCCCCAGGGCCCCAATGAGCAGCAATTGAAGCAGACATATCTTCTTCGATATTTAAATTAATCCCATTGGTCTCTAATAACATTTTTCCTAATCTATCTAGGTTATCTTTATCTCTAGTATATGAGCCTATTACAGGATATCTAACATCTACCTTATATTTATTCACGTAATCGCAGATATAAGACATTCCTTTCATCTTGCCTCTAACTTTAGTTAAAGATAATAAGGCTCCATCATCAAAAGTAATAACTGGGATAATCTTTAATATCTTTCCAATCATCCAAGCACTTCTTTTTAATCTTCCACCTCTAAGCAAATAATCAAGAGTTTCCGGAAGGGCAATTATTACAATCCTTGAAGATAAGTCATCTAGGATCTTAACTATTTCGTTTATATCTTTATCTTTATTCTTTATTGCTTCTAATGCTAATAATCTAATTCCACCTACTGCACTTTTAGAATCATAGACAACTACATTGCTATTAGATGCAAACATAGCAGTTAAAGCAGAATAGGTAGAAGATAATTTGCTAGATATAGTAATTAGTAATACCTGGTCCCCATTTTTTGTATAATCTTCAACCATCTTAGAAGCAACATTCATATATGGTAAAGATGTTTTTGGAAAGGAGAATACACCCTTTTCATCCATCAGTTCATATAATTTTTTAGAATCAATATCGACTCCATCCCTATATTCAATGCCCTTATAGCAAACTCTAAGTGGCAATATGTCTATGCATAATTGTTTAGCTTCTTCTTGAGTAATTGAGGAAGAAGAATCAACGATAATTCTTAACATAAACCCTCCTTTAGGCAAAACGAGGGTTATTATACGCTACAAATAAATTTATCAATATAAATAAAACTTATAGAGGCAAGTCCTTATGGTCGAAATAATAAATTCCAACACCATAAGTAACTAGGGCAATTCCAACTAAGGCAATTAATTTAAACCAATATATTGGGTCTCCGTCCATAACGGCAAGTCCATCATATAAAGATAATATAGTTACGTAATTGAAATAATTCATCGTAGTGATTCTTACTGTTCCTGGAATAGCGCTAGTTCCGAATAAGCCTAGTATTGAGCAGATGAAAAAAGAAATATTAATTCCGCCACCAGTTCCAATAGCTTTTCCACTCTTATTAAAGAAACAAGAAGCCAAGAAGCAAATTCCAGAAATACCAATCATAAGTACGCAAGACCCTAAAGCATATAAGGTAATATCATGGACTGATAAGGATTGAATTAGGTCTCCTCCACCTACTGCTATACCTATTTGCCTACTTATAAGGGCGCCTAGATATAAACACAATCCAAGGAATACTTCAGTCAAAACTAGATATATGGCTTCAGTAAATACAAATGTCTTACGTTTAATTGGAGTAGTCAAAGTAAAGGCTAGGGAACCATTTTCGACTTTAGATGCGACCAGGTTAGAACTTAATACAATCGTATAGACTAGAGGAAGCAAGACACAGGCTAGTCCAAACGATACAACCCCAACGAATATGCCATAGGTATTCATTTCTCCCATTTCAGTTAGGGAATCTTTAACTGCAGTTGGAAGTTGATCAATGATACCTAATCCTGAAACAGAAGTAGCAAATATCATTGCTTCATTTGAGTTATATCCTCTTTCTTCTCCAAGTCTAAGTAAAGACCTATAAGAAGCAATTCCGCTGGACCCATATGCATAAATTGAGTTAGTTAAGGTCTTTCCTGACAATGATGTTGAAGATGAAGGAATGTCTTCAATATTCTTATAGGAAGTGTTGTATTTCTTATTATATTCTTCAAGTATTAAAGACTTAGCTTCTACGACAACTTCATCAATAACCCTATTTTCTATAGCATTGATATCAATGCCATCTTCATTGGTATATTTATCTTTATTCGCGATGAAATCATCAAGGAATTTATCTAGTCTAGCATAAGCTTCTTCTAGAGTTGGCTTAGCTTTTTCTTTAGCCTTGGCAATTTCTTCATCGCTATAAGGGACACCAGTAATGATATCCTTATGCATCTTTTGGGCCAAAGAAGAATCGCTAGGCATGCCTCCAGTAACTTTTACAAATAACTCAGGTTTATAGGAAGTAAGCTTAATTTCTTTTACAACGGGAGTTCCATCCTCATTTAGATCACCGGTTTCTTTATAAGTAATAGGATAACCTAAATCATTAGTAACCCATTCAACTGCAAAAGATGGAAGGTAATCATAATAGGCTAAATCTTCCATCATCTTCTTAGCTTCTTTAGTAATAGCAGGCTTTAATACTTTGCCTAATTCGATATTTTTATTTGCTAAGAAGGCATCTTTATCGACGTTATAGGCTTCTTTTACATCTTCACAGATATCACTAGCCATCTTCTTTTGACTAGAAGAGGCAAATGTTGGAAGAAGTCCTAAAGCAGTCTCAAACTTTGCCTGTTCAAAAGTCAAAGTTGGAGTTATCTTGCCATTGGAATCAAAGCCATAGCAGTTCTCTAAATTAGCAATTGCAACATTAAGCGCATCTAATAATTCTTCTTTTTCTAATCCATATAGGGAAATTAAGTCTCCATAGGTGAATTTAGCAGGGACTTTATCTCCAAGTGAATTAGGCATTTCTAATAAAGTATTTACTGAAGGATTAACTGATTCAAGTAGTCCCCATTTATAATCAAAATTAGAATTTCCATATCCTTTTTCTGAATAGAAGGAGACATAATTTGGAAGGATGCAGGATACTAAATCCTTCTTGAATCCTTTTTCCATGGAATTTAGAGCAGTGTTATAAGCTGTTGTAGCAGATTTAATTCCAGCCTCCTTTTTAGATGCTTCATCCCCTACTGTAATTCTATAGGAGAGATTATAAGCAGTATTTAATGCCCCCATTCCAGTTGAAGTTTCCGAGGAAGTTATTTCTTTATTGGCAGTGTCGACAAAAGATTCGATTTGGCCTAAGCCATCATCTATTTGAAGATATCCTTCTGCTGAAGAAGTATATAAAGCATATAAAGATACAGATGAAGTCTTTAAGGTAGTTTCTTCTGAGGCTGAATCAAATAAAGAAGATAAAGCATCTTTAGTCGCGTTGATATTTAATGTAGACATGATTGATACGATAAGGATGATTATCAATGCGTTGCCTAATCCAACGATAAGAGAATAAAGCCAGTTGCTTTTTAATTCTTCCTTGAAAATAGCTGTTGAGAAAATACCACTCCTTTTTTTATTCGTGGTGATAGTTGGCAAATTTAGATTTTGATTTTCTTTTTCCATTTTATGCAACCTCCTCAAAATAACGTTTCAAATCGTATTTGACTTCCGAGAAGAATTTGAGTTTTGTATGTTCAAGTTCTTCTAGAAGTTTGTTGATGTCTTTTTTATCTACTCTTACTGTAACTTGATTATATTGTTCTTGCTTCCTAATAATGTTTTTCCTTTTGGCAAATTCTTTATAATCAGCTTTATCTTGGAATTCGATTTTATAATCCCTGAATTTGCAATTAGCAATGTCATTTACATTTGCAATGTTGATGCATTTGCCTTTTGAAATATGCATTACTCGGTCACATACTCTTTCAAGTTCTTCAACCGAATTTGATGACATAATTATGGTACGTCCCGCTTGTTTTTCTTCTAAAACTAGATTTAGAAGCTCATCTCTCATTAAAGGATCTAGCCCAGTTGTTGGTTCATCTAATAAGATTAACGGGGAATCTAACATCAAGGCTGAAACGATAGCCAGTTTCTGCTTCATACCTTTTGACATACGTTTTGGATATGCCCTGGCATCAAGTTGAAGTCTTTTGATAATTGAAGAAGCCTTATCAAAACTAGTAACTCCACGTTTTGCACCGAATGTAGTTAGGAATTCTAGTCCTGTCTTGGCTTCTGGGAAATTAATCTCGCCAGGAACATAGCCGACATAATTTTTAACAATGGAGGCTTCCTTATATGTATCGTGGCCATAAATATAAGCTTCTCCTGATGTAGGTTTTACAAATCCCATCAATAGACGTAAGAAGGTAGTTTTACCTGCTCCATTTTCTCCAACTAATCCAAAGCATTCGCCTTGTTTAATCTCTAGATTTAAATCAAAGTCGCCCCTATCTTGGCCATAGTCTTTTGTTAAAGAGACGGTTTTGACGACGATGATATCTTCTTTTTTAGTTAAGTCCGACATATGACCTATCCTCCTTATAAAATGACATGAAATAATCTTCTAGGGTTTCTTTTATTTCACTTAAATCCTTAATCTTGAATTTGGCTATTTCTTTAATT
>DAVZIW010000054.1:0-9084 GCA_052273085.1 Candidatus Alloenteromonas sp. | reverse complement strand
ATTATATATCTCTGCCATACAAGGCAATGACTATAACGTCTTGATGGCGGATATGGCCTTATATACCTTAATAGGATTAGTATCAGGGGTATTCCTTGATTTATCCTATGGATTTATCGATCCTCGTATCAGAATGGGGGCAAAGAAGTAATATGAAAAAGAAAACCTTTACTTATCGCGACTCCAAAAACGTCGAACACGTAGTTTCTTTTAATGAAGGCGATTTTGCTTTGTCACAAGAAAATATTTCTTTAAGCGACACCAAGCTAATCAAAACCCACCACTTTCTTTAAAGATGCGATGAAAAGATTCTACAAAAATAAATCATCTGTTGCTGGTGGGGTTATTTTAGGAGCGATTCTATTACTAACTATTTTTGTTCCTGTATTTAACACAAATTCATTAAATACTGCCGATCCAGCCTTAGCTTATCAGACTTTCCTTGCCCCGAAATTATTCGAGGCCGGAACCGGGTTTTGGGACGGAACAACCGAATTTAAAAACATGCCGATAGACTTTGATTGGGATTCCTATTATAAAGATGGAAGTTATAATGGTTCGCCTGCAACTAGTTCAAATTCAACTTTGTCAAAAAAAGCAATTGTCGGGGAAATCTCTTTTAGCAAAGTTGGGGATTATAAAATCAGCAATAACGCAACCTCTTATGCTAGAGGAGGTTCGATTAGACTCACTTCGACCGAAAACAAAAACATAAATGCGAGGTTAGATTCTCCTGCCACTTCCTTTGATTTTGCTTCTTATAATTATTCTTTGAAAGTAGTTACGTTAGATGTCCCAAAAGAGAACTATGATTATGGTGATAAAGGTATTTTTGACCTTACATTCCAATATAAACTAAATAGCGAAGATAACTATTCGACTATCCTTTTAGCTACTGATTTATCTGGTGCAAGCGAAAATACTTTTGACCTATCTTCTATTGAAGAACTTAAAGACAAAGCCATTGCCTCTGCTAGATTTGAATTGAGCTTGCATCCAAAAGAAGTGAGGCAAAACGTCTTATTAAAGCAGGCAATATTCTCTATCACTAGTAAAGGAGCAAACCCAGTAAGCCAAAACCTTTTGACCGATATGGAAAATATATCTTGTAACGATGCGAATTTAACTATGTATAGAGGGCAACTTGCTAGTCAAAAGCAATACATGTATACATCAAATGACGACATAAATGTATTTGAGGCCGATTATGTAGTAGGTTCGTTCCGTTATGATACCTATCTAGCGACATTTAGCGATTATACAAAACAAGGCATTACTTCTGCCGATCTAAAGAAATACCAATCTAATGGGTGGATGGATTTTGCCTATCCAATCGAGCAATTCCTATCCTCTAGTTTGAAGCAAGCCGATATAGATAAATTCATCGCAGGCATATCGATGACTGAAGAAGGGAAAGCGCATTGTCCTTTGCAAGTCGATGAAGAACACCCTTTGACTGTCAAAGTCGAAGGGGCTGGCAAATTAAAGACTGCTTCCTTTACTGGAACAATTTCTAGATACCGTGAATATGGCTATTCAAAGATGCCTAAATTCCTATTCGGGACCGATAATCTAGGTAGGGATTTATTCAAATTGGTATTCAACGGGCTTAGATTCTCAGTCATATTAGGCGTCGCCACTACTTTAGTCAATTTGATATTTGGCCTAATCTGGGGGGCAATATCTGGCTATTTTGGTGGATGGGTCGATATTGTCATGGAAAGAGTATGTGAAATACTTGGCGGTATCCCTTGGGTAGTTGTCATGACTTTGATTTTGATTAACAAACCAAAGGATATGTCTACTATTGTCATGGTTGGAATCGCTTTATGTGCGACGGGCTGGCTAGGGACGGCTTCTATTACGAGAACGCAGTTCTATAGGTTTAAAGACAGGGAATATATATTAGCCGCTAGAACATTAGGTGCAAGCGATACTAGGCTTATATTCCGCCACATATTGCCTAATGCTATCGGTACTTTAGTCACTTCTAGCGTTCTCATGATTCCTTCGGTCATATTCTCCGAAGCAAGTCTATCATATCTAAGGCTAGTAAATGGCATGCAGGGATTTGGCTCGACATTAAGCGATAACCAAAGCTACCTTACTACCTATCCATATTTAATACTTGTCCCGTCTATTATCATGGCATTAGTCATGATTTCCTTCAATTTGTTTGGAAATGGACTTAGGGACGCCTTTAACCCAAGTTTGAAAGGAGGAGAATGACAATGGCTATTAAATTGAATAAAAAAGAGAAATCTTTAATAGAAACTTCTTCTATTTCTAATAAAGAAAAAGCCTTAGAAGTCAAAAACCTTGTTATTTCTTTCCGCACAGATAATGGGAAAGTGCAGGCTGTCAGGGGTGTATCTTTTGATTTATATAAAGGAGAGACTCTTTGCATTGTAGGTGAATCTGGTTCAGGTAAATCAGTTACCTCTAAAGCCATCATGGGGATATTATCGCCAAATGCCATGATTGAAGGCGGCTCGATTTTATATAATGGGATTGACTTAACTAGGGCAAGTGAAACCGAATTCCAACGTATCAGAGGAAAGAAAATCGGGATGATTTTCCAAGACCCATTATCCTCGCTTAACCCAATCGTAAAAATCGGTAAGCAAATTACCGAGACCATGATGATAAATAAGGATATGCTGAAGCGTTATTATTCAGATTTGATTTCTCCTAGTCTGACTGCTTTAATGAATGCGAAAAGCAACCGTGATTGCTTAATAATAGAAGCAAAAAACAAAGCTTCGATGCCTATTAATGGATATGAAGATAAAATCTCGACTTTCTTAGATAAGAAAAGCGAATTAAAAACGGAAATTAGACAAGCTAAAAAAGATAATAAAGACACCACTTCTTTAGAAGCTGAATTTTCTAAAATAAACGAAGAAGAAAAAGTATTTAAAGAAGAAAATAGAAAGTATCTTGAAAAGGCTAAACTTGAAGCCAAGCAAGTTATTTTAGATGCAAAAAAGCAATATAAAGAAGTTGCCCCTAAATTAAAACTTGACCTAAAAGAGGCCAAAGTCAAAGCCAAGGAAGAAACAAAAAAGCATCATGAAGAACTTAAATCCATTAGGGATAAAGCTTTAAGCGAGATTGCTTCTAAAAGAGAAAAGATAAATCTATCAGAAGAAGATAAATCTCTCCTAAAGGAATTAGATATAGAAATATTAAAGAAGAAGGCCTTATATAACCTCCTAATTGGATTATTCTATGTTTTCCCAAAGAAGCATATGCACTTCTCTATCAAAAAGAATGAGGTCCTATCTCCTTTAACTACTAGAAAAGAAGAGATATTAAAAGAAAAGATTGCCTTGGATGAGCAAGAAAAGAAGGTATTAGATGAATATCAAAGCCAAGTTTGCATAACTAAGAAGATGGCCAAAGAAAAAGCACTTAAAGTTATGAGCGAAGTTGGTATTCCTGAACCTGAAAAACGTTATAAGCAATATCCATTCCAGTTTTCTGGTGGGATGAGGCAAAGGATAGTCATCGCGATCGCTTTGATTTCTGAACCTGACATCCTGATTTGTGATGAACCTACAACTGCTTTAGATGTTACAATCCAAGCCCAAATACTTGAATTAATCAATGATTTAAAAGCCAAACATAACATGTCTGTAATATTTATTACCCATGATTTAGGTGTAGTTGCCAATATGGCTGATAGAGTTGCAGTCATGTATGCAGGGAAAATATGCGAATATGGAACTGATAAAGAAATATTCTTTGATCCACGTCATCCATATACATGGGCCTTGTTAGCATCTATCCCTGACATTGATTCAAAAGAAAAACTAGAGGCAATCCCAGGTACCCCACCTGATATGATTTATCCTCCAGTTGGAGATGCTTTTGCCTTACGTAATAAATATGCATTAGGTGTTGATTTTAAATATGAACCACCATTTTTTTGAAGTCACCCCTACCCATTTCGTTGCTTCTTGGCTCGAATATGAAGAAGCCCCAAATGTAACCCCACCTAAGATAGTTTCATCTAGAATCCATCACGCTTTAGAAGAAGAGGAGGCCAAGTTAGAATATGAAAAAGACTAAATCACCACAAGAGATTTCTTCTAACGAGATCTCTAATTCCATAACTAGCGATCCTAAAAGGGATAAGGACAATCTTTTTCTTGCCGAACAAGAAGAAGCTAATAATGCAGTTTCTTTAAAACAGGAAGAAAAAGAAGAAAGAAAAGAACATGAAGTAGCTAGGAATGTTCCAACTCTAGAAGAAACAAAAGCTAGGTATGCTAAAGATAAAGAAATAGCTTCCCATAGGAAAGAAAACGCCAAGAAAGCTTTTGTTTTAGTTAAAGAACAATATGATGCAATACTTAAGGATTTAAAAGAACTCCAATTAAGTAAGGCTAGTGAACAACTAATCGAAGGGAAGAAGCAAGAACTTAAGGTTAAAAAAGAAGAATTAGACAATGCTAAATTAGCCATCAGGCTAGCTAAGATTGCCTATAAGCCTGAATTAGTTGAATCGAAAACCATCTTGGCCGTGCGTCATTTGAGAATGTTCTTTAAGCTAGGTGTATGGCCAAATTATGTAAAGCTAAAGGCAGTCCATGATGTTTCTTTTGATATTAAAGAAGGAGAGACTTTTGGGATTGTCGGAGAATCTGGATGTGGTAAATCCACGACCGGACGTTGCATTATGCATCTATATAACATCACTTCTGGCTCGATATATTTTAAAGGATATAGAATCGGGGCCGGGACTAGATGGAACGAAAAGGAAATAAAATATTCTAGAATTCATGGGAAAGATGATATATCTAGAATTAGAAAAGAAACGCAGGAAAAGCTAAAGACTGCCACTGAAAGTGAAAAAGCAAAGATTCTAGAAGAGCAAGATAAGCAAATCGCCTCGATTAAAGAAAAGCTTAAGGTTATCTATGAACGTCAAAGAACCAAAATCAAGTCTTTAAAGCACGACAATAAGCATGCACCACGTGCCTTATTAAATGAAATCCAGATGATTTTCCAGGATCCAGTCGATTCTCTTGATCCTAGAATGACTGTTGAAGATATCATCCAGGAAGGATTAAGGATACAAGGTTCTAGAAATAGAGCCGAAAATCATAAGAAGACTGTCGAGATATTGAAGAAAGTAGGTTTAGTTCCTGAACACGCTTCTAGATATCCACATGAATTCTCTGGCGGTCAAAGGCAAAGAATCGGCATAGCACGTGCCCTCATTATGAATCCAAAGCTTTTGATTTGCGATGAACCTATCTCGGCTTTAGACGTTTCAATCAGGGCCCAGATCATCAATTTGCTTAACTCCTTAAAAGAAGAATTAGGACTTACGATGATTTTCATTGCCCATGATTTATCTACGGTCAAATATTTCTGCAACAGGATTGCTGTTATGTATTTTGGCAATATGGTTGAGCTTGCCACTAGCGATGAATTATTCAAGCATCCACTTCACCCATATACAAAATCATTATTATCCGCTATCCCGCAGCCTAATCCTTTTTCTGAAAAAAGGAGGAAAAGAATCGTCTATCATCCAAATGAGGTGCATGACTATTCAAAACAAAAACCTACCTTTAAAGAGATAGTGCCAGGCCATTTTGTCTTATGTAATGATGAGGAAGAGGCTAGATACAAACAAGAAGTCGCTTCAATTGATAAAGGTGACATCGTTATCCATAACGGGGTTGCCATTAGCAAACAAGAATACGAAATAATATCCAAAAAGAAATAAGGCGTAATTTGAGTTTGAATACATGGTAAGCTTATTTTTCCATTCTTGCCAAAGCTCCTGTGTTTTCTTCTTAAGGATTTCATTACCCATACATTCATTAATTAGGTAAATATGGATTTTTGAATGGTTGAATAATTCGGTACTTTTGTAAAACAAGACTTCGAGGAACCTATTTATTGTTAGTTCACCTTTATGCTTATCTAGCAAAATATCATAATCCCTTTCTAGAATCGCATAATGCTTTTGAACAATTGCAGAGATAATCTCGTCTTTGGTCTTGAAATGGTAATAAAGGCTACCTGTAGAAATATCAAGGTAATTAGCAATATCACGTAAGGAGAAATTATTGACCCCTTTTGTAGCAATCAATTCCTTGACTGCTTCTATGATCTTGCTTTTTGTGTCGACTTGGTTTGACATAAAGCACTCCCCCAAATCGGTCAACCGACCGAGTAAGCGCTTACATTGTATGTCCTAAAATGATTAAAGAAATCGAAAAAGATGAAAAAAAGGATAAAATTTTCCTTATTTACCGATTTGTCTCTGCTTATTAATCAAATAACTTATTTCTAATAAAGATATATTTAATATTAAAAATATACCTAGATAAATCGGCATCATATAGTAACCAGTTCTTTCTTCGATTAACCCAAATACCGTCGGCATGAATGTCGAACCTAGATAGGCACTAGCCATCTGTAGCCCGATGACTGAGGCAGAATATTCATGCCCAAAATTAATCGGTGCCATATGTTGGATTGAAGGATAAATCGGCCCCATTCCTAATCCTATTACAATAAATCCGATTAAAGACAAAATATAATTATCTATATTTATTGATATCAATATTATTCCAATCAATTCAATTCCAATTCCGATGCGGATTAGATTTTTATCATTTAATTTGTTCGCGAATATCCCTGACAACAATCTTCCTAGCATTAATCCTAAAAATATCAAAGAACCGCAGGCGGCGATTATATCTTCACCTAGATAATCGAATCTATTTTTAAAATATGTAGAAGTCCATAAGAAACAAGTAGCCTCCCCTGCACAATAGGAAAAGAAGGCGATAAGAGTCAATATGACAGCAGGTATCTTCAAAGTGAAAAGTATGCCTTTTGTTTCTTTTTGTATTTCAATATCTTTCTTCTCGTTTATTTTCCATAAAGGAAGAGAAAGAATACAAACTAGTAAAATACCTATTTGAAGATATGCCGTCCATCTATATCCTTCGTTCCAATAAGCATACTTAAGGGCAATAGACATGATATTAGGGCTAATTACCGCCCCAATTCCATAAAAGCAATGAAGGAAATTCATTACCCTAGAAGAATAATTCGATGCTACATAATGATTAAGGGCGGCATCAATTGATCCAGCCCCCAATCCATAAGGAATGGCAAATATAAATAACATCCAGTATCTGCTTGAAAAGGAGAATCCCAATAATCCAATTATTGTTAATAATATCGAGAATATTACTATCCATTTTGTATGTATCTTCTTTATTAAAGTCGGAGATATTAAAGAAGAAATAATAGTCATTAGGCAAATTGTCATTGAGACATAACCCGCAAATGAAGAGGGGACATCAAAAACTACCCTCATGCTAGGCCATGCTGATCCTAACAAGGAGTCAGGTAATCCTAGGGATATGAATGCTAGGTATATAACCGCGATTAACAAAGCCGCCATAAAGTAAGAAGATTATAATCTCTAAATAGGTTCTTGTATTAAATTATTTTTAATAATTATCTCTATTAATAGATCATTATAACCAAAAAAGTTATTTTAAAATCACTTTTAATTTGAAATACTTTTCCTGAAAATTAACCATTTTGAGAATTTCTTCTTTAGAAAAATCAGCATTCTTATCACAGACAATTAATTTGTCCTCAAAATCATTATTACTATTAGAGTGCTGAGCAAAATTAATAGGCATGGAGAATGGCCTTTTAGCCCCATGAAACAAAACTACTTCATTTTTTTGGCAATCTTCTTTCGAAAACTGTTCATATATATTGTTGAAGGTAATTTTATTTGAATATGCATAGGAATAAAGACTTTCAATATTTGAAATATCCATTATTTTGTTTCACATAATAATAGATAAACTTTTTCACTTATGGCGATAGTTATCAAGTCGAAAACCGAAAAGAAAAAACGTTCTAAAAATGCCAAAGCTAAAATTAGATTTTATGAATAAAGCAGTTCGTTTTGTAGCAACAAGAAAAAGGAATTAACCTTATGAATTGCAGTTTGGCACTTCCATAAGGTTCCATGCATTTCCGGAGAAAAGAACAAAAGTCCGATGTGCAAAAAGGTCTGACACAATTTGCATCAGACCATGACTTCTACTGGAGCGATTAAGCTACAGCTTACGAACTTTGTTCTCTTTCTAAAATATTAAATATAAAATGTCATTAATTCTCAAGAATATTATGGTAAAAAATGTATAGTATAATTAAATCCAGTTAAGTAACGTATAAAAATTAGAAAGCGAGGAATTTAATGAACAACGATTTAGTAGTCAATAATAATGACTTAAATAATACTTTTGAAAATATTAAAAAATTAGTAATTAATAGTAGAAATAAGGTATATAGTGCCGTTAACACAGAAATGCTTAATGTTTATTGGAATATAGGAAAAATTATTATGGAAATACAACAAGGCGATGAGAGAGCAAGTTATGGAGATGCTGTTTTAGATAAACTTTCAGAAAGATTAACAAATGAATTTGAAAAAGGATTTTCCTCAAGAAATTTAAGAACTATGAGAAAATTTTATTTAACTTATCCAATTTGGAAGACAGTGTCTGCCAAATTAAGTTGGTCACATTATTTAGAGCTTATAAAGATTGATGAAGAGCCAAAAAGGAACTTTTATTTAAATGAATGTATAGATTCAAGATGGAGCGTACGTGAATTACAAAGACAAAGAGACTCACTATTATATGAAAGATTAACATTATCAGCAGATAAAAACAAAATATTAGAACTTGCAGAAAAAGGACAAGTTTTAAGTGGAAGCAAAGATTTGGTAAAAGATCCTTTTGTATTGGAATTTTTAGATATAAAAGAAAATACAGATTATTTAGAATCTGATTTAGAAGAAAATATATTGGAACACTTAAAGGAATTTTTGCTTGAACTAGGCAAAGGATTTAGTTATGTTGGAAATCAAGTAAGATTGACATTAGAAGAAGACCATTTTTATCCAGATTTAGTTTTTTACAATAGGCTCTTAAAATGCTTTGTTATAATTGATTTGAAAATTGGAAAAGTAACACATCAAGCCGGAGAACCAGCGCCGGATCAAGTCCGCGATGGACCAGG
>DAVZIW010000053.1:0-9116 GCA_052273085.1 Candidatus Alloenteromonas sp. | reverse complement strand
TTATATCCGGCCAAATCCCATAATTCTATGTCTTTTCCTTTTCCTAGGTTAAGACCAGTGATTTTAGTATGGTCATGTAGATAAGAAAGGTCTCTACTTAATTCATATCCAGACTCAGGAAGTATTTTAAACCTAATAACAAAAGACTCGCTTTCATCGACAATTTCATTTTCAATTGCAGTCCAAGAACCAGATCCGGATGATGACCAGAGCATATGGCTTTGTCCTTTTCTCCAAACAACCTCTAAAGAAACGCTATATTTAGAATTAGCAGGGATAGTAAGCAATTTATTCGCTTCATCTTCAAAATCAAATATAGAAGCAACCGAATCGCCTATATCAACTTTATTAAGCGAGAACTCTATATCGCTAATAAGGGTTGAACTTGCACTTGCTTCTACTGCTGGAGTAGTTAGCTTTGCTCCGAATAACAAAGAAGCACAAGCGAATAGGCCTCCAAAAAAAGATACTAATTTAGATTTAGTTTTCCTTAGTCGAATCATAGATTCTCTCCTTTTTTATAGCCGTGACGGCATTAAATCTTATTCAAAATAAAATGAATACAGCGAGTAACACTAAACGATGATGGAGCAACTTACAAAACATTATATTTATAAATCCGTGCGACCCATGTATTCATATTCACGGGAAAACTTTAACAAAAGTAATGATAAAGCACAGTACCCAAATGGGTACTTTTTATAAAAACATTTCAATTTTTAGGGAGAGAAATACAAGTTAGTTCTATACTTATATCCCTGACCAATCTTAGACATCATTTCTTTTGTCTAATTTCTTGGTGTTTGCAATATGGGCGCCAAACATTAGTTACATCTTTATGTTCTTTCGCATGGAGTTTTTTCTCACATTTAGGACAATTTTCTTCTAATACAATATGCCTACATTCTTTAGGATCATCTCTAGTCACTTTATACCAATTATCAACGAATTCTTCTAAAGTCTTAATTAATGGTCTACCAGTAGGGACAATACATCCCCTATATTCCCCATCAGGCATGATTAATAAATAATGATTTCCCATATTTATTTAGCCTCCAAAAAAGAAATGTAATCATCACTAGAAGAGAAGACTACATTATCGGTTTTATCTAAAGCATCGTTAGAAGCAATACAAAGAATAGTACCCCACGTCTAGAAACTGCTACTACTCTTTCCCCTTCGTAATCAGCAATATCAGAAAGGATGAATCCATCTTTATCGGTAAGATAATCAATAAGGGTTTTTCTTTCTTCTTTGGATTTGGTTTTGATTAAATAATCATATGGCTTGTTTGACATTTTTATTATTCTACTATTTCAATGTCATTAAAGACTTGACTTGCTTTACTTAATATTAAGTAAGTTCTCGATTGATGAATTTGTTTGATTCCATCGATGTTTTTCTTTAATGACGGCCATATTCTTAAGGCTAAAAAAGCAAAAGAAAATAGTAATCTAGAGTGCGCATTATGCGCCTATTAAGATTGGCGCGCTTGCTTATACACGCGTACATAAATATAGAATAATGGCTAGTTAACCTAATTATTCTATTTTGGTTTCTAGATATTTGCTGGAATCAACAAGGGTATCGATAACTCCATTCTCCAAATCATTTAGATTAAATACGTTATCTAAAATATCAAAAGTTTCTTCTAGGTTATGTCTGGCGGAAATCCATCCTCTTCCATCGGTAAACCAAACAAATTGGAAACCTGGTATCCTTTTAGATTCTACTGCTAAAGTTTTATAACTCCTTGCAGTTTCATTTAATTTAGAACCGCCACTCCCATAGAAATTACATTCACAGGCAAATAAGATATTGAATGCGCCAAAGAAGACAAAATCAAATCTCTTCTCGGTTTTGCCATCATTGCTTAAAGCGGATAAGTCTATGCCGAACTTGCTTTTGATTTCAGAAGCATTCATTTCTTTAAAATAAGTCTTGTCCTTAATCAATCCAGCCTTGATTAGATATGATTCAACCAAATCTTCCATGACATCGCCGGTTCTGTTCTTTCTACCATTGGTATCCATCCCTACTTCAATTCCCAAAACATAATCGACTAGGTTATTGATTATGTGATTTTGAAGTAAGTCATAAAGACCGCTATTTCTCATAAATAGGTTATATTGTTCGACCGTATAATTCATTTTGGCAAAGTTAAAAATATAGGTGCCTTGATTGTCTTGCACCTTGATTTCGGATTCTCTTTTGGCTAGCAATATCGGTACCGCAGATAATACCTTTGGATATTCAGTAACAATGTTCTTGAATTCTTCTTCAATATTTTTCGAGCCAATTAGGGAATTTAAAATGTTGAGTTCAACTTTAATCTTTTTGACATTCTCATATACTTTTGGAAAGTCAGTGTAATAAGTCCATGTAGCAATGCTATCTTTCATTGTTGATAACCATGCATTGAAATCTCTATTGGCCATCGTTAATTTCTCCTAGATATCTATCCTTGGTTAATTCTAAATATTGCTCATTCAACTCTATGCCTATGTATTTTCTATTTAGACGAGTTGCAACAATTCCAGTTGTACCAGAGCCATTAAAAGGATCTAGAATCAAATCATTTTCCTTTGTAGCGGCTATAATCAACCTTTCTAATAGTTTAACAGGTTTTTGCGTAGGGTGTTTGCCATATTTTTTCTCACTCTTCGGAGAGGTAGCAATTTCAAGGATTTCTGGTTCATTTTCAAATTCCCAGACATCTTTCATTTGCTTACCGCCATTTTCTTCTTTCATAGCTTGATAATTAAAATAATGTTTTCCTTTCTTTTTGAGGGTAAGTTGTTTTCTCCCCCATAATATAGTTTCCGTTGAGTGGGCAAAACATCTACAAGATAAATTAGGAGCAGGGTTAGTTTTTTTCCAAATTAAGTTATTTATGATAGAAAAACCTTCTAGTTCAAGGGCTACTCCAATGGCATAAACACTATGTAAAGTAGATGAAATCATAATTGTTCCATCATCTTTTAAAACATTTCTACATAATGAAATCCATTTTCTATGATATTTGATTCTATCCTCAATTGTTTTTGAATAGTCCCATTCGCCTTTATTAACAGATACTTGCCTTCCGCTTTGACAGCTTATGCCGCCACTAGAAAGGAAATAAGGCGGGTCAGCAAAAATGAAGTCAACTGACTTTGGCTCAATTCGTTTAAGCAAAAGAAAGCAATCACCTTTAGCTAAGGTAAAATCATTATCTTTAAAATAGATATCTTTTTTCTTTAACATATTAGTAATTTGTAACGATTACTTCTTCTACAGCGCCACGCCCATCGCCTTTGGAGTTAATCATTCTTTTAGCGTTGATGACATGGATGTTGAAGTCTTTATAAAGTTCTTGGATGAATTCGGTTTTTGCATTGCTAACCATAACAAGAACTCCTCTATCGGTAAGTTCTTTTACAAGATCCCTAAGCTTTTCCTGCTCTTTTCTTCCAAATCCAGAAGCCGTGTATGAAGTAAACGACTGTTTCCCTACCAAATCGTAAGGCGGGTCAAAATATACAAAGTCGCCTGCTTTAGCCGTTTTGACTGCTTCGACAAAATCTTTATTTAAAATAACAGGTTTCCTTTTATGGAAATATTTATGCAATGCCTTGATGTTTTCTTCATCAAAGCAGTTAACTTTCTCTTTTTTGCCAGATGGGACATTAAAATAACCTTTACCACTTACTCTATAAAGTCCATTGAAACAGGCTTTATTAAGATAGACGCAACGAGCTGCCTTTTCAGCCATTGTCATCTTGGCGTAACAACTTTTCTTTCTATCTAAGTCCCTAATCTTATAATAATATTCTTCGCTATGATTGGCTTCATGGGTCTTACAAAGTTCATAAAACTTCTTAAATAGCCTTTTGTTTCTTAGGCATTTATAGACATACATCAATTCTTTGTTAGAGTCATTTATTGTCGCGTGGATTGGTTCTAATTCCATCAGCAAAGCGCCACCACCAACAAAAGGTTCATAATAATGCTTAAATTTATTTGGCTTAAATTCCAAAAGTTTATCCATAATCTGACGTTTGCCACCGGCCCATTTCACAAAAGGTTGTAGACTCATTTTCGACTCCTTTAAGACCTATAGATCTTAAAACGTTATAATTCTATCAGTTTTGCCACCCTTAATGCGATCGACTTTTATGGTTTTAAGCAAATCGTCTATATCAAATATTTTTTGTTTAGCTATTAACTCACTTAATACGTTTTAATCCAATATCTTCCCATCTATTGAAATCGTAACTACTTGCCAAGGAATGAATTTGTCACTATATTGAAAAGCCTTTTTAGCAGCATTTTCAAGCCTTCCACAACAAGGGACTTCCATTCTGACTACAGTTACGCTTTTGATGTCGTTATTCCTAATAATCCCAGCTAGTTTCTCTGAATAATCAACCATATCGAGTTTAGGGCAACCAATAAGAGTTATTTTCCCTTTCATGAATTCTTCATGCAAATTAGCATATGCATAAGCAACGCAATCTGCTGCAATTAATAATTTGGCATTAGAAAAATAAGGGGCATTTACATTAACTAGTTTTATTTTGCAAGGCCACTGATTCGAATGTGAGATAGGTTTTCTATAAATTGAGTTATCTAGTTCCGGTTCTTTTAAATAATTTATACTCATTGCCACCATTCTTCTTGTACCATATATAATCATTAACATATTTTTGAAATTTGTTAATTACAAAATAGGATTTTTTATTAAGCTCAAGATATTCCTTATCATCGATATTGGTTATTTCGCCTAAATATATATCGTTAGTGATGACTACAGCTTTAGAAAAATCAATTCCAGTGACGGATTTGCTTTTTCGATTAGAATTGCTAAATTTATAACAATAGTTATGTCTGATATTTGTTCTGAAAGGTATGGCAAAAATTATCTCGTTAATCTTCACAAGCAAAACAATATAAGGCCTCCCTGCTTTATGTTCCATCTCAGGATACTCAAGGCAAGAATAGGTGTCATAAAATGCTTGTGATAGTTTTCTAAGTTCGAAAATATTGTCCATAATAAACAAAAGCTTGGCCTTACCAAGCATTTTCGTTTGGGATTTCTTTTTCAGGTCCTACCCTCGGACCATGTCTTCGTTTGGGATTTCTTTTTCAGGTCCTACCCTCGGACCATGTCTTCAAAAGGTTGTCCTTTTGACACCCTTAATATAACATTTTGGATAAACGAAATCAATGCCATAAAAAAAGGCACCAAATTTTGGCACCTATTTAATTTTAATGGTGGCTGCGGGGGGACTCGAACCCTCGACACACCGGGTATGAGCCGATTGCTCTAACCAACTGGGCTACGCAGCCATATGGTGGAACTTAACGGGATCGAACCGTCGACCTCATGCTTGCAAAGCACGCGCTCTCCCAGCTGAGCTAAAGTCCCAAACCGTTATAGACCTTATACCGTTTCAAAACGGCTTTGCTATTATAAGGCAAGGAAAGACAGTTAACAATAACCAAATTCACAAATTTATGCCATATTTTACCTAAATTCGCCTATATAAATAATATAAGGATAAAAGAAGGAAGGTTATTCGCCTTCCTTCTTGGAATTAGTATCATCGCAGCAACAGCAACAATGCTTCTTCTCTTCTCTTTTTTTGGTGGCTTTATAATCCGCTAACAAGGACTTTCCCTTATTAGAAGAACAACCACAATTACATCCACCGCTTTTCTTTTTGATAATTACATAAGTAGCGGCAAGGATTATAACAATAGCAACAACTACTAATATTACTATATCGATTACATTTATATTATTTAGTACTAATAGATTCATGCAGCCATTGCCTCTTTCTTGGTTTTGTAACGGTCATAGAAATATAACCCAACTCCACCTAGAACAAGTAATGGTAATGTAATTCCTAAAGTCCAAACATAATCAATAGTAACATAGCCAACTATACCCATGATGTAGGATAAGCCTAGCCAGAATAAGACAGTGAATACGAAGGTCTTATGATCTTTTAGTTCACCTTTAGCAGTGGCAACAGAGGCAAAGCAAGGAATAGTAAGCATATTAAACATTGCAAACCCAACTAAGCCACCTTTAGTAATGCCACAAGCAGCAGCAATGTCTTCAAATGAACTTAATCCTAATCCAGAAGCAAGGCTTTCAACTGTAGAAGTAACGTTTTCTTTAGCAACTATACCTTGGATGGAAGCAACGGAGAATATCCATGAATATTCGCCAGTTTGGGTATTTCCAAATCCAAGAGGAGTAAATATAGGAGCAATGAAGACACCAAGGTCGTGGAGTATTGATTCATTTGGTTCGACCATTTCCCATTTCCAGGAGAAACTAGATAAGACCCAGATGATAACAGTAGATAAGAAGATGATGGTGAATGCCTTGATGACAAAGTGTTTTCCCTTGTCATAGACATGTAAGGCCAAGGCTTTTGGACTTGGAAGGTGATAGGCAGGTAATTCCATGATAAATGGAGGTACTTTTTCTCTTTGGCTAGTCTTAGTCATGACAATGACGGAAACAAGAGCAATAACTACACCAAGTAGATATAAGATAAAGGTGAATAAGCCAGCATCAAGTCCACCAGCTGCAGCAATTGCAGCAGCAATGATTACCAAGAATTCAGCTTTAGCACCGCAAGTGAAGAACGGAATGACGCGGATAGTTTTGGTTCTTTCTTGATCAGAAGAAAGGGTTCTAGTATTCATCATCGCAGGAACACCACATCCAAATCCCATGATCATAGGTAAGAATGCACGTCCAGAGACACCGAATCTACGTAATAATCTATCTAATACGAAGGCAATTCTAGCCATATATCCGCTATCTTCAAGCAATGAGAAGAAAGCAAATAGAAGCATGATTTGAGGTACAAATCCTAATACGGCACATACCCCACCTAAAACACCATCATATATTAAGCCAATTACCCACTCAGAAGCACCGGCACTAATCAATCCTTGTTTAATACCTAGGGCAATACATCCTAATATACCAGTTTCCTGGTCACCAGCTAATCTATGGAGGAATTCACCAATGGAGACAATTCCAGCATCATCATAGAATAATCCAGCAAATGGACGAACTTCTTCTCCTCCGATATTGAAATTGATATATCCTAGATATCCTTCCCCTAAATCTAGTCCCATCGCATGCATGTAGAATAAGTCACCTGCAAATACGATATGGAATATAGCAAATAAGATAACAATCATAATAGGCAAGGCGGCCCATTTATTAGTCATTACCTTATCGATTTTATCTGATAAAGTAAGCTTTTCGCTTTCGTTTCTAGTCTTTTTGCCTTCAATGACTTTATTTACTAAAGGCGAGAGGAATTTATATCTTTCATCAGCAATAGAAGATTCATAATCAACTTTGTCATCTTTAACTAAATCATTTACTTCGTTATAGGCGACTTTGTTTTCTTTTTCTTCTAATTCATCTTTTTCAAGGGCCTTAACCGCATGGAACAAAGGTGAATCGACATGGTTATCTTCATAAATCTTCTTGGCTTTTTCTAAAGTTTCCTTAAATGGAAGGAATGAAGTTCCTTTTCTTTCGCTAGCTTTAGAGACAGCTTCCATTAATTCATCTAGGCCTTTATTTCTTAAAGCAGAGATGGAAACTACTTTGACTCCAAGGGCCTTTTCTAATTCCCTTGCATCAATTCTTTGGTCATTTTCAGCGACTGCATCAATCATGTTAAGGGCAACTACAACTCTAACATCCATTTCTAGGAGTTGGGTAGTCATATATAGATTACGCTCAAGATTAGTCGCATCGATGACAGAAATTACTACATCAGGCTTTTCATGTAAAATGAAATTCCTTGATATAACTTCTTCTGGGCTATATGGAGATAAAGAATAGATACCTGGAAGGTCAGTAATCTTTATTTCTAAGCTACCCTTTTTCTTATTTTTATAGACACCTTCTCTTTTTTCGACAGTGACTCCAGGCCAGTTGCCGGTATAGGCAGTTGAACCCGTCAAAGCGTTAAATAAGGTTGTCTTACCACAGTTTGGGTTACCAAGTAATGCTGCGTTAATCATTTATGACTCCTTACTAGAACTGATTCAGCTTCGCTATGACGAAGAGAAAGTTCATAATTCCTAATAGTAATTTCAATAGGATCACCAAGAGGGGCTTTCTTTCTTACATAGATTTCAGCACCTGGAGTAATTCCCATGTCGAAGAGTCTTCTTTTAACTCTTCCTTCCCCTGCAATAGAGTCAACGTAGACAGTTGTCCCAATTGGGGTTTCAGATAGTTTGTTATTCATGTTGAACCTCAACCTCAATGCCCATGGATACATTTCTATCTAGACCTAATCTAGATTCCTTGACATTGATAACCACTGCCCCATGTTCTTCTTGCAAAAGAAAAATGGATTCTCCCTTAACTAAGCCTAGAGAAGCAAGATGTTTGGTACTTTTATCTTCTCCCCTAACTTTTACAATAGTTAGTTTCTTTCCGATTGGTGCAAATGGTAATGGCATTTTTTGCCTCCTTTACGATGAAAAGTATAGTCAACTTAACATTCATGTCAATAGAAAATTAACTAAACTTAACTCTAAGGCAAAATAAAAGACCCTAGTCAGGAGGTACTAGGGCCTAGAAAGGAGGTCGAATTAGAAGTAACGGATAACTAATTCCCTTGCATATTCAGCGGTTTCTTCCATGTCACCGAATGCCATGACTTCACCAGCATAGTAAGTATGGTTCTTACCTTGCATGGCTTCAACTTTATCATACCATCCATCGGCATAATCTTTTGAACTTACATGTGGGAAGTAATACCAGTCATCGATTCTTTCAGTTGCCTTGACTGGAAGTCCAGCCTTGGCTAAATCTGCGATAGTCGTATTTTTAGCATCTTCGAATGGGACGTCTTCACATCCTTCATGGTTACGAAGAGTAAATGTTACGACTGGTTGGTTGATGACTCCCGGCCACCTATGGTAGAAGACCATCAAGTGTCCTCTGGTTTCTGGAGTCATATTGGCAAAGAAGTAATAAGAGATATCTGGATCAGGAGTTGTACGGACTGCCATGGTGAAATATTCTTTATGGACAATCTTGGAGAATAATTCCTTTTCTTGTTCGGTTGGATCCC
>DAVZIW010000052.1:0-9219 GCA_052273085.1 Candidatus Alloenteromonas sp. | reverse complement strand
TATTTAATCCGATGGTATTTTTATAGGTTTGGATTAATTCTTTTTCAAAGCCAGTTTTTTGGCTACCGGTATATAAAAGGGCTTCACATGGAGCACTAATTAATGTTTGGTCAACTATATCTTTGACTCCAGGACGTTCTTCGAATAATTTGCCATTCTTAAGATCTTCAATCTTCCTTAATGGAGTCTTTCCTTTATAGGCAAAGATATATGGAATCTTAGTCTCTGCAAAATCAATTGAAGCTTTATAACCTTCATATAAGGTTTCATCTTTTAAACGTAAAGTTGTAACAAATGGGCGGGCAAATCTTTTTGCAGACTTAAAGCAAATCGAATAATTGAAATGATGGAAAATCTTTAAGGCCCATTCAGGAATATTGTAACGAAGTGAAAGATAAGTTAATGATTTCTTGTCGACTGTATCAGGAACTAAATCAGTGCCAGGCTCTTTTTCTACAAATAGAGAACTGACTAGATTATATTTTTCTTCTCCTAATCTACCCTTAACGGCGCTAGAGATTTCTTCCAAAGAGAAATGACGGTAGAAATAGACATTAGCAAGCCCTAAAGAGACAATGCGCTTATCTTTTTCATCAAATCCATCGATACCCTTAAGAAGTTCAGCAAAGAGCAAATCATGTCTAAGTTCACATCCAATAAGTCCAGCAACATCACCCCTAAGAGGACGAAGTTCGACTGAAGATTGGAATACTTTCTTTAAGGCATCAGGGAAACGGGTATGGTTATCCAAGATGTCATTTAGAATCATTGAGGCAATATCTAGTTGTTTCATATCTTCTCCTTGCTTATTTATTCTCTTTTTTAGCTTTTTCTAGTTTTTCTTCAAATCCTTCAAAGGCATTGCCTAGATAGATTTGGTTAGGGTCATCATAATCTAAATCAGCCCTATCTGCTGGATTTGGCTCATCTTCATCATGATGATGGCAAGAGCATTCCTCGTCATCGCAACTATCTTCATCATGGTCGAAGGTAACATCTACTTCCTTGATGTTTTCTTCCTTGATGTAACGAGGATAGTCCTTATTTATCTTTTCGTAACGGGAACTTGAATCATAATATTCAAATTCCAATTCGATATTGATCGAGAATAAAGAAAGAGTGTCCAATAAATATTTGGCAACATTCTTTTCAAGTGGTTTGAATTTGATTGGGGCTTTTACAACGACTATCAAATTCCAGCTAGTTTGTTCGGCACCATTATGGAAAACCATTGAATTAGGTGCATAAAAATTAATGTCGTCCTCGCTAGTCTCGAATAAGCTAGCAAGGGCTTTCGTATGGTCTTTTGAGTAATGGCCTACGACAAATTGATCTAAACCAAGAAAACTAATTGTAATCATAATTCTTCCTACGGAAGATAAGTATAACACTAGAATTGGGTTTAATGGTATAAGGTTATTTAAAAATTGGTCTTTCTGTCTTTAATTATCTCTAAATTTCAAGTTAAAATCAGATTTTTGGCGTTCTCTAGGCCTTTTATATCATGTTTATCAATTAAAATAAGAGGAAAAAACACGTAAAAGCAATCCCCCTGTTCTTTAATTGTTAGTGTATTCTAATTTTGTCTTCCTCTAGTTGATTTCTAAAAAAGTCATCCATTCTAGAACCTATAAAAATAATATCGACTTCTTTTCCGAGGGCTTCCGCTAATTCATCTTCTAAAAAACCTTGATCAATAAATGTTTTAATGTCACCAGGCTCACAATAAATATCAATATCACTTGCATTCTTTGCTTCGCCTCTTGCATAACTTCCAAACAAATAAACTTCATGAATGTTGTGCTTGGATAAAATGGGCAGAATTTTATCTTTAATTTGTTTGATAGTTAAAACACTTGGATTAATGTCGTTATCAATTAAGGAATAAATGTATTTATTCATGCTAGGAACATTTGCTAATTTATTAATTACATTTTTATCATCTTTACGCACGCGAAAAGGAAACATTTTATAATTGTTTTTATTGTAATTGCCGGCATATTCTTCTTGATTAAAAGGCACGACTTAGTTCTCCTGGCAAACATATGATGGCATATGGAAATATTTATTGCTATATGACGGGCGAAAAAGAGAATATGCTAATTGTCTTTTTGCTTTTTCAAATCATCAATAAGAAATCGGATCAACGTCGCTAGAAATCTTTACTCCGCCTTTTCCAGATAACAATAAAAGGAGGTCATAGATATATTTTTTTATTTCATCGGATTTAGCAAATTTAATTAAAAGTTCCTTTTTATAGATATCACCATTTCTATTTATAAATGGAGTCAAAGGTCCAATAGTAACCACCGAATCAAACTTTTCATCATCAATCGCTTGCTTTACTTGCCTAACTGAAACATTTAGCTTCTCTTCGTCTTTAGAAGAAAAGATAAGGCAGATAAGATGGCAATATGGAGGATATTTTCCAATTCGCCTCGCTTCCATTTCCTTACGGTAAAAAGAATAATAGTCCTGCCTACAACCTAAATTAATCGCATAATTTGTTGGATTATATGTCTGGATGACGGCTTCCCCTACTTTTTCTCCTCTTCCAGCCCTGCCACAAACCTGGGCAATTAGGTTAAAGCAATCTTCGCTAGAAGTATAGCTAGGCAAGGACAATCCAATATCTGCTAACATGACTCCAACCAAAGTAACATTGGGGAAATCATGCCCTTTTGCAATCATTTGGGTTCCGACTAGGCAATCAAATTCACCTTGCTTAAAACTCTCTAATGTCTTGTTTAGATTATTCCTAATCTTAGTAATATCCGTATCTAATCTAGCAATTCTAATTTCAGGGATATTTTCCTTTAATACTTTTTCTACTCTTTCTGTTCCAAAGCCAACTCTTCTTATTTTAGGGGAACCACATACTGGACAAGTTTCTGGATAAGGAAGAACAAAGCCGCAGTGATGACATTTAAGCATTGAATCAGACTTATGGTAAGTCAAATTACAAGCACAATTTGGACAAGTAAAAACATGTCCGCAGCTAGCACAGGTTAGATAAGACGAATAGCCCCGTTTGTTAATTAGAAGCATTATTTGCTCTTTATTAGCTACTCTTTGTTTTATCTTTTCTAGCAGGTCTTTTGAAAATATCGGGGCATTAGGAACAAGGGCTCCTTTTTTTGATAAATCAATAATAGAAACCTTAGGAAGAGGGAGCTCATTATATCTTTTCTTTAATTCAAAATACCCATATGTTCCTTTTTCGGCTTTGGCTTTTGTTTCTATATTTGGAGTAGCACTTCCTAAGACTACTTTTGCATTTTCTAATCTAGCCCTAATTAAGGCAATAGTCCTAGCAGAATAATAAGGGGGTGTATCTTGTTTATAAGAAGAAACATGTTCTTCATCTAATATGATTAACCCAAGGTTTTTAATAGGGGCAAATATAGCACTTCTAGCACCTACTACTATATTAGCCTCCCCGTTTTTAATCCTTCTATATTCATCATATTTTTCTCCATTAGTAAGCCCGCTATGGAGAATAGCAACCCCATCCCCAAACCTGGATTTAAAGAAATTAACCATCCTAGGGGTTAAAGATATTTCAGGGACTAACATAATTACCCCCTTACCTTCTTTAAGATATAAAGAAGAGAGTTGGAGATAGACCTCAGTTTTTCCTGAACCAGTGACCCCCTGTAGCAAATTAACAGATTTAGGAGAGTTATAAATCCCTTCCATTGCCTCTTTTTGTTCATAATTCAAAATCGGGGGGAGGGTAGGTTTGATTTCGTCTAATTTAAGTCTATTTTTTTCTTTTAATTTAGTCGCGAATGTGCCTTTGCTGATAAGGGCATTTACTATTGAAACCGAACCTGCTTCCTTTTTTAATACTTCCCCATTTTCTTTTACTAACCTAAAGGCTTCGATTTGCTTTGGGGTTAAGCCCGTTTCATCATCTTTAGCGATATAGACATATTTATCATAGGCAATCTTTGGGCCTTTCAAGGCAGAATAAGATGGCTTTAAAGATGAAGGTAGCATTGCCTTTAAAATGCTAATTAATGGGCATAAATAATATGTAGATGCCTTCTTTGCTAATTCAAGGAGATTTTCATCTATTAAAGGCTCTTTATCAATTAATTCAATGATATAGGAATGGTTTATTCCTGTTTGGTTATCTAGTTCTTCCTTAGTTAAAGAAGTAGAAGAAACACTCATTACAAATCCAACTGTCTTTTCTTGCTTGCCAAATCTAACTAAAACCCTAGAAAGAGGCTTGATATTAAGCGAAGAAGAAGCAAGGTAATCGAAAGCCTTCGATAAAGCGAAGATTGAATGTTCGATAAAAACAGAAATGACTTGCATATAAAAATTATAACATAAGAAAAAAAGGCGTTATGCCTTTAATTCCATTTCTTTTTTCATAATGGAGGAAATTTCATTTACAGCCCTAGAAACTTCATCATTAAGTACTTGGTATTTATAGTAATGGGCTAGCTCCATTTCGCTTTTTGCCTTTGCTAGCCTTTTCTTTATTACTTCTTCGGTTTCAGTTGATCTACCCCTTATTCTTTCTTCTAGGGATTTAAAAGAAGGAGGTAAAAGGAAAATAGAGACACAGTCTTTTACTTTTTCTAATACTTTTAAGGTACCCTGTACATCAATTTCAAGAAGCACATTCTTCCCTTCTTCTAATTGTTGCTCGACTTTATCCTTAGGGGTGCCATAGCTATTCCCGACAAAAGTAGCGTGTTCAAGAAGATTATCATTATCTAGATTTCTTTGGAATTCTTCTTTGCTAACAAAATAATAGTCCTTGCCTTCTTCTTCATGGGGTCTAATTGGTCTAGTAGTCATAGAAACGCTATAGAAAAGATTAAGAGACTTATCTTTCATAAGCTCTTTCCTGATTGTCCCTTTTCCGACTCCAGATGGACCAGATAAGATAAATAGCAAGCCTTTTTTCATATAATAGGTAAATATTAGCAACCTAAAATGGCTAAATCAACTAGACCAAGGCTATATATGGCTAATTTTTACTATAAAAAAGCAGTTATTTTTTGTTTTCTAATGATTTATAAGACAATCCAAAATGATATACTTAGCCCATGTACCCACGCCTAGATGAATTCTCTTCCTATGTAACTAAATTAAATTCGAGGTTAATAGAAACCAAATTATTTAGGTTATCTATCGCTTCCGATAAGACTTTTTCCTATTACCTAAAAGGGAAAGATAGGCTGGTATTTTCTTTTGATGGATCTAACCCATCTATCTATATTGGGGATTCTAAAATAATAAACGTACCTTCTACTTCTTCGATTTTCTTTTTCTTAAGGAAGAATGTTTCTGATGGGATTATTAGAAATGTAACTCAAATAAATAATGACCGAATAATTAGATTTGAAATTGAAACCATTGACTCCATATATCAAAAGATAACCTATTATTTGATTGCTGAATTAATTCCTACTAAACCAAATTTCCTAATTCTAGATAAAGATAAACATATCATCATGGTCTTAAATCCTTCGACTTTAGAAAGCAAAAGGATATTAACTAGAGGGGCGATATATAACCCTCCTGATAATATGATGGATATCAAAGATAAAAAGGATTTTGATATAGATTCATTCTTTTCCTTTTGCTTGGATAACGAATCAAAAGAAGAAGAAAGAAAGTTATTAAATAAATATTCCCCATATATCAAGCAAATTAAATCCAAGAAAAAAGCATTAGAAAGAAAACTAATCGCGATTAATAAAGATATAGAAGACGGGAATAAGCATATTAATGATGCTGAAATCGGGAATTATATATTCATGAATATGGATAATATAGATTTGGATTGCGGCGAATTTGATTATTATGGCAAAAAGATAAAACTAGATAAGAAATTATCTTTAGCTAGGAATGCCGAATATTATTTTTCTTCTAGCAAGAAAAATAAAGAAAAGATAAATAAAGGAAAAGAGAATCTAGAAAAGACTAAAGCCGAATTAGAAGAAATTACTAACCTAATTACATTCATTTCTTCTTTATCCGCGTCTAGATTGGCAGCTTATTTTTCTAACCTTGACCTAAAGCAAAAAGAAAATAAAATCGAACTCCCATCTTCAAAATACCCATATATAGTTGAACATGAGGGGGTTAGATATGCATTTGGACATAATGCGACTAGCAATGATTTCTTAACTTTCGTCTATTGCCCGAATAAAGAATATGGCTTTTTCCATGTTAAAGATAACCATGGGTCCCATCTAATTCTAGAAAAGGAAAATCCAAGTAAGAAGGAAATCGAACTAGCCTGCGAACTTAGCCTTCTTTCTTCTAAATTAGATTTTGGGGAAGTCATATATTGCAAAAGGAAAGACATAAGAAAAGGAAATAAGCCTGGGGAAGTCAAATTGTCTAGTTATGAATCATTCTATATTAGAAAGATTTCTCCTTTAGCAGTTTCTTTATTCAATAACAGGAAGAAGAAATTATGAATGATTATAAATCCTTAATTGATAACACCCCTGCTTCATTTTCTAAATTAGTAACAGGGACATCAAATCAAATATACGCGTCTAACGAATTTCTAATTAGGAAGAAAATAATCAATGAGGTTGATAAGGATTTTAATTTGCCTGAAATTGAATTTAATATCTATAAAAGCCTAAATGGAAATAGGGTTGCCCCGACTTTATTTTATTTTGATGAAAACGGGAATAAGGTTGAAGAATTTATCAAAGGAAGAGAATTTGATAAGAACAATAAAGAAGATATTGTTAAGGTAGCAAATGTTATAAAGCAGTTACACGCCCTCCCTATTTTTGATAATCAGGATGAATTTAACTTGATGCAAAGATTATCTTCTTATAAGAAAGGGATTGAATCTCCCTTTAAAGAAGAAATGCAAATCGTAAGAAAAGCAATCAATATAATTAATGCCTCCAAGCAAGTAATTTCCCATAATGATCTCTGGAGTGGCAATATCCTAATAGATGAAAATAGGGCCTACCTAATTGATTTTGAATTTGCATCCATCAATTCTTATTATTTTGATTTGGCATCCTTAATTGAAGAGAATGCTTTAGATAAAGAAATGATTGACTATTTCCTTAATCAATTCGATTTAGATGAAAAAGAAATAAAGGACATATATGCATTAATCCCATTTTTAGATATCCTTTGGTATTATTGGGCGTTAGCTAGATATAAAGAAACTTCTTTATCTAATTTCCTTGAAATTGCAAAAAGTAAGAAAGCATATTACCTAGATAATTTGGATTTCTTCTTATAGAGTTTTCTCTCTTTTAAAGTCGAAATCTTATCTGCAAAAGAAACAATCAAAGCTTCTTTGCATTTAGGTAAGACAAAGCAAAGAGGGAACATATGTGAGGCAATGATATTAGCTTCAGTTTTAGATATATCAAAATCCTTTTTGGCGTTCTTTAAAGCATATAAAGGATGCTTATAGGCATGATGAGGCAATCTATTTTCCTTATCATGCCAATCATAAAGGAAATAATCATGTAAAAGAGCACCTCTTACTAATGATTTGATATCGCACCTAAGATTGAATTTGGCTACTAATTTAAGAGATTCAAGCGCAACGTTATAACAATGTTCATAAATAGAAGAACACCCATGTTGGATTAATTCCTTGTTTTTTAGATATGTTGGGTTAGATAAAATCTCTTCCCCAAGAATATTAATAAGGGCGTGATATTTTTCGTCTCCTTCTTTGCCATGAGTTAAGGAGTCTAAATCAGTTATTCTTAGTTTTTCTTTTTTCATTTCGTTTCCTAATGAATAGGCTCAATAGGTATATAACTGTTACAAGTAAAAATCCAGATAAATAACCTGCATAATCAATGCTAGCGTCTATTATAGAAGGCCCTCTTCTTAAGGCTGGTATCGCCTGGAATGATTCAGATAATAAGGCAATAAAGAAACCAAATAAAACTACACATGGGTATATATAATATTTATCTTTCTTAGATTTAAATGAAGATAGATATAAAGTAATAGAAGCAAATATTCCTTCAAATCCAAATAAAAGGAAATGGCCTAATATCTTTCTAAGTGAATAATGGACTTTTGCTTCATCTTCTTTTGCAATAGTTGGGGCTTCACTTGATTTTAATTTGTATTCTTTTTTATATTCGCCCATGGAAATAGCTATATTTATCTCCCCTGCTTTATTGATTTTAAAAGATGGGTAAGAGGTGTCGTTATTATATATTTCGATATTTTCACCTTCGACATGGATCTTGCCCTGGCTAGCATTCTTTGGATTAAATGTTGGATTTAAATAAACTAAATCACCTTTTACAAATTCATGGTTATCCAAATCAACTTTAGAATTATTAACACTTGGAGATAATTCAAATGAAGTTGCCTTTAGTTCTTTTGAAGTAAGATTAAATTCAAAGCTAGAGTTTGTCCCGATAAATCTACCAGTTATTTTTACTTCTCCTAAATCTCTATATCCGAATACTTTTGGACTAATTAATTCATACACGTCCTGCTTATTTTTCTTATAATAGCTATTTAATACCTTTCCAATTAAAGGATTACTAGAAGAATAATTTATAGGATAATCAAACGGTAAATTAATCCCACATTCATCAATAAAATCATAATCTAAAGGATGTAAATCCTTATTTTCAACTGAAGGAGTTAAAGAAGAAAATGACGTAATCGAATTAATCTTTATCTTAGATACTTCTTTTTCGTTTAATAACAAGTAAGCCTCTCCAACTGAAATTGGGACAATATAATTGCAATCAATCTTGAATATAGATTCATTAGAAGAAGAGAAATGATTATTTGATTCCTTAAAGAATCTCATTAAATATGAATAATCATATTCTTTCTTTGAACTATTTAATAAAGAATAACTATATTTAATTTGGCTAGGTAATCCATCATTAATTTCAATTACTTCTTCTCCAAAATAAGAAACCATGTCATTAGTTATTGTCTTGTTTTCAATTGAATTAAAAGAAATTGATTTAGAGAAATTATTGGATTTAAAAGTAATCTCGTAATTATCTTCTTTTTAAAGGAATAACTCTAAGAGAACCAGTTGATGAATTCGGGCTAAATATCATCTGCAATCCATCCTTATCCCCTTCAGAGACAAAGCAATTTAAATCATCGTAATGCTTCTCTTGTCTTTTTTTATCTATTTCAGGGAAATCTAGTTTGTAATTAATTAATTTAGTCGTACCTATAATTGCTTCGCTTTCTCCTAATAACTTTTTA
>DAVZIW010000051.1:0-9248 GCA_052273085.1 Candidatus Alloenteromonas sp. | reverse complement strand
TGGCTGGACATCTGTGCAAAAAGAACTTAAATATACTTATAATGATAAAGATTATGCTATTAGACAAACTGGAATCACCATGATAGTTTCCAATTCCGTCCAAGAAATTGCTGACCTTACCCCAGTTGCCCACTTAACTGCAATTGAATCAAGTGTTCCAGTTTGCCATTTCTTCGATGGTTTCCGTACTTCTCACGAAGTCCAAAACGTTGAATTCGTTGATGAAAACGAATGGAAGAAACTCCTTCCAATGGACAAGGTTGAAGAATTTAGGGCTAGAGCCTTAAATCCACATGCCCATGCCGTTACCCGTGGTGGAGCTGAAAATGACGATATCTATTTCCAAGCCAGGGAAGCCCAAAACGAACATTTCAATAATGTAGTCGATGTTGCTTCTAAATATTTTGCAGAAGCCACTAGATTAACTGGTAGAAAATACGCCCCATTTGTATATTATGGCGACGAAAATGCTACCAAAGTCATCATTGCCATGGGCTCAGTTGATGAAACTGCCATGGAAGTTGTCGATGAATTAAATAAGAAAGGCGAACACGTTGGCTTAGTAAAAGTCCATTTGTATCGTCCATTCTCCGCCAAATTACTTTCCGAAGCTATCCCAGCCTCTGTTAAGAAGATTGCTGTCTTAGATAGAACTAAGGAAAGTGGTGCTATTGGCGAACCTCTATACCTAGATGTAGTCGCTGCCATGGCTAGTGTCAACCGTAAGTTTGACCAAATCATTGGTGGACGTTATGGTTTATCCTCCAAGGATACCCAACCAAAGGATGTCAAATCCGTATTTGATTTCCTTGATAATGAAAATAACTGGAATGGTTTCACCGTTGGAATCAAAGATGATGTTACTCATCTATCTATCCCGGTTGATGAAAAGTTTGTTATCCCACATAGCTATACTTCCTGCTTGTTCTATGGATTAGGTAGTGATGGTACAGTTTCTGCTAACAAGAGTTCCATCAAGATCATTGGTGATGCCACTGGACAATATGCCCAAGCCTATTTCCAATATGACTCTAGAAAAGCTGGTGGAACTACCCGTAGCCATCTCCGCTTTGGTAAAGAACCAATCCATTCCGAATATTATGTAAAGAATGCTGATTTCATCTCTTGCTCCCTTGATACCTATATCTTCAAGTTCGATATCATCTCGAACTTAAAAGAAGGTGGAACATTCTTGCTAAATACCAACATGGATGATGAAACATTAGTCAAGTCCATGCCAAACCGTATGAAGCATTTATTAGCTTCAAAGCATGCTAAGTTCTATGTCATCGATGCTAATAAGCTAGCTGCTGAGTGCCATATGGGACGTCATACCAATACCACATTGCAAGCCGCTTTCTTCAAGCTTTCCCCATCCATCATGGATTATAACGAAGCCGAGAAGTGGATGAAGAAATTCGTCGAGAAGAGCTATGCGAAAAAAGGTATGGATATCGTCCAAAATAACTATGATGCTATCGATGCCGGTCCAAAGGGATTAAGAGAAATCGCTATTGATCCAGCTTGGATTGACCTCCCATATAACAAGGTTGCTACTGCCGATACCGGTGATACCTATTATGATGAATATGTCGAAGTCATCGACCGTCTTGATGGTGATGAACTCCCAACTAGTGCTTTCACCAAACATGAATTGCTAGACGGCACCATGAATGAAAACATCACCTTCAAGCAAAAAAGAGGTATTGCCGATAGAGTTCCACAATGGAATCCAACCTATTGTATCGAATGTAACCAATGTGCATTTGTTTGCCCACACGCTACAATCCGTCCATATCTATTAAATGAAGAAGAAGTTGCCAATGCTCCAGAACTAGTAAAGAATGGCTTAAAGCCAGCTATTGGAACCGCTGATAAATCACTCAAGTTCAGAATCCAAGTCTCTACTAGCAACTGCGTCGGTTGCGGACTCTGCGTTGCCGAATGTATGGCCAATGCTACTGCTAACAAGATGGGTAATGACCACTTTGCCTTAAAGATGGTTGATGCCCATAGCCAAGTTAAGGAACAAGAAGCTGCCGATTATTGCTATGCCCATGTTTCTGAAAAGACTAACCAATTCCCAGCCGCTTTAGAAAATGGCGTCAAAGGACTTGGTTTCAAGAAGCCTTACATGGAAGTAAGTGGTGCTTGTGCTGGTTGCGGCGAAGCTCCTTACTACCGTATTGTTTCCCAATTATTTGGCAAGGATATGTTAGTAGCCAATGCTACTGGATGCTCTTCCATCTATTGCGGATCTACCCCATTAACCCCATTTGTTAACGAAAATGGAAAGAATGGACCTGCTTGGGCTAACTCCTTATTCGAAGATAATGCCGAATATGGATTTGGTATGAGAATTGCCTCTGACCAAAAGATGGCCCAAATCGTTAGAATCCTTAACGAAGCTAAAGCTAATGCGGAAGTTGAACCTGAATTAGTCGCGGCTATCGATAAATATCTAGCTAACCTCAAGAATAGAGACGAAGTAAGAAAGCTAGTTCCAGAATTAATGAAATTGGTCGAAGCTTCTAAAGTCGAATCCGTCAAGGAACTCAAACTCTATGAACGTGACTTAGTCGATAAGTCTGTCTGGATTGTTGGTGGCGATGGCTGGAGCTATGATATTGGTTATGGTGGAGTTGACCACGTATTAGCCAATGAAGCCGATGTCAATGTCTTGGTATTAGATACCGAAGTCTATTCCAACACCGGTGGACAAGCTTCTAAGTCCTCTCAAACTGGATCTATCAATAAATTCACTGCTTCTGGTAAGAAAGAAGCCAAGAAAAACCTTGCCTTAATGGCTATGGCCTACGGACATGTCTATGTTGCTCAAATCGCATTAGGTGCAAATCCAGCCAAGGCTATCCAAGCCCTCAAGGAAGCTGAATCCTATGATGGACCATCATTGGTTATCTGCTACTGCCCATGTGCTGAACAACATATCAAAGGCGGACTTGTCAATTCCATCAAGGAAGAAAAGAAAGCCGTTGAATGTGGTTACTTCACAACATTTAGATATGATCCACGTCTAAAAGCAGAAGGTAAGTCCCCACTTACTATTGATTGCAAGGAACCTGATTTCACTAAATTACGTGACTTCATCATGCAAGAAACTAGATTCTCTCAACTTCCAATTGTTAACCCAGAACATGCCGAAGAACTTCTAACTAAGACTGAGAAGTATGCTAAGGAAAGATGGGAAAACATCAAGAAGTTTGGTGCTTAATATCTAATATAACTAAAATTGACCTCCATTAATTTGGGGGTCTTTTTTGGTGGCTAGCGAACTATCTCCCTTATTTCCTGTGGCAAATATTTGCCGATTATGTTCAATAACTCTTTTTTCTTATTTTTCCTTGAAGCATAAGAAAAAAGGGTTTTGTAGTTAATCGTATATTTAGAGAATAGCACATCTATGGCTTGATGGGTGTCTTTTCCTGAAAAAAGGGAATAAATTTGTTTGTCGAATAGCAAATCTACAATTAATTTCTCTATTTTAATTGAACCATCTTTGTTTGTAGGGCTTCTTTTGAATAGTTCAGTTACGTAAATTGCATTTGGCTTCCAGTAGTCGATTTTTTCTTTTTCAGAAGGATTTTTTAGAACAACGTTATCAAAACTTTCTTTTAACAATTCAAAAACAGGATGGATATATTCTTTTTCTACTTCAACTAGATAAGTTGTCAAGCTTATAAGTTGATTTATACAAAAGTTTAATGAAATGGATGAAAAAACCAATCTATTAGGTTTGGCTTTGAAACTATCTAGTAAATCATTTATTCTTTTCATCAATCCGTCATTGCCGATGTGAAAAAGATTAGGCGTTTTTGTATAAAATCCATAGCCAATATTTCCTATGACGGCTTTTCTTATTTGTCTCGAAATAGCCATTTTACTTTCGTTCAGTTTTATTATTTCATTTATTGAAACCTTTGATTCCATAACTATTTTGTATGTTACAAATGCCAAAAATCAGTAAAATTGGCAAAAGTAACAATGCTAAAGAGTAAACAAAACTATTGATTTGCCTGATAAAAAGGCTTATTTCGAAAAGGCTTTTAAAATGTAGCTATTTATTTGCTTAGATAACCAGCATCTATTCTTTTTATATCTAAAGGGGTTAAGTTTATGAAAAATGTTTTATAACCATCACTTTGATTAATAAATGCAACTTGCTCGTCTTTATAGAAAACCATTTTGCTAAAAGGTATTCCTTCTTGGCTATAGAACAATTCTTCTATTTTATCTTGCTCAATATTTTCGTTTTCATTTAGGAAAATAAAAAGAATATTATCCTGGGAATTGTATTTTATATGGTCGAGCTCTTTGTCTTTAGCTGCTTTTGTTCCTTCTTGGCTAGTGAATGTAAATAAAGTAGCGGTGTCACTTTTTAAGAAAGAGTAGTGGTCTTTGTATGTATATTTCATCGCTACTATTTCAGGGTAATAAAACAGTTTTAAATATATATGTTTTGCTATGAACTGGTTTTTCTTTGGATTAGTTAAATCAAATTTATATCCATCTAATCTACTCTTTCTAATATAATTCATCTTTTCGTTGTAACTCAGCTTAGCTTTAAAAATAACTCTTTCATCAGCAAGTGTATGATATTGTTCGTAATAAGTGATTATATCTAAAAAAGGCAGTTGCTTTAGGATTGAGTTTAATGATTCTTGAGTTCTAAAGTGAAAAGAAAGATATATGTAGCAAACATAATTCATTACGTTTATATCGTATCGTTCTTCTTTTTCATTTCTTTTGAAATTGAATTCTTCTCTTATTTGTTTGTATATTTTATTCGGATTATAGTAAACAACATCATAAAAATTAAGAATATTTTCTAAATAAGTAGACTTAAAGAAAACGTTGATAAAACCTTCCATTTCTAGATTGTCTAGATATGCAAGATTAACGATGTCTTTAACTAGATGATAGATATCCGTCTGTTCTTTATTCATATTCTTTCTTCATCTCTTTCTTTATCTGTTCGAAAGTAGTGGTTCTATCGAATGTATGATCTTTAGAAAAAGTATCCCTATTTTGCTTGAGGATTTTCTTTTTTTCTCTTAAAACGTTTAATAAGTAATCCCTAAGATTCTTTTCTATTTTATATGTTTCTACCCAGGTTAAGTTATTGGCGTCTTTTTCATTCTTCATTACATATTGGGGACCGATGTTTGCTAGAATCAAGGCTTTTCTAGTTTCTTCTAAATCAGTTATGTTGTTGAAAAAATCATTCAATACATCAAAGTTATAGGAATCTGCGATTTCACCGCATAGGACATCGTAATTAGATAACTTCTTGTCATAATATTCCCTAAAGAACATTTCGTCTTCCTGACTTGTTATCTTCCCTCTATTTAGTCCTATATATATTATCCAATCTCTTTCGCCGTTATTTTCTTTTGAGAAATTATAAATTGTTCCATTTAGGACATCTTCCTTCTTGAAACGATAAATAACTGGCCTTTTTTGTTCAATGACATAGTTTATGGCGTTTTTCAAGGAATCGCTTAAATAAAACCCATTATTAAAATCATTAAAATCACCCTTATTCCTTAAGGTAGATATTTTCCCGTATAGTCCACCTGTTTTAGATCCATGAAAAAGATAAGAAGTGTTAGGCTCTATGTCTAAAAGGGAATAAATATCCAGATTGTTTTCATCGATTAGTTTGGCTATTTTATTAGCAATTGCAGCAGTTGGGTTTGAATGCTTATTTAAATAATTATCGATTGTTTTTGGATCTACGTTTAAAAGACCTGATATGGATTGAACATCATAATTTAACCTATCCATTAAATTTTTAAGTGCAAAAGAGAGATTTAGTTCTATCATGTAGATATTCTAACATTTTTTAAAAACTTTCCAAGAATTTACGATATTTTACATGTGTTTTTCTAGGTGAATTATTTAAAATCTCGATATTATCGATATAATTGTTGTTTTAATTCGTCTAACATTTTTTAAAAACTTTCCAAGTTATTAGTTTGGCAATCATTGATGGCTTGTAGAAATAGGAGTGGAGGAGGAGCGTCGAAAAGGGAGCAAACCTTTAAATTTATGGTGTTAGTTTTCTAGCTATATGATTTAATAATGTTAAATATAATTGACATTAGGTGATTATATGAAAAAAACAGATGCAGTTTTACTTCCAAAAGTACTTAATAACCTTGCTAGACTAGGTGGAAACATTAAATTAGCAAGACTTAGAAGGAATTTATCTATGCGTTTAATATGTGAACGTGTGCATATATCGCGTCCTACTTTAATTAGTATCGAAAAAGGTTCACCAAATGTATCTCTTGGTCTATATGCCGCAGTTCTTAATGCTTTGGGAAACCATGATGATGAGCTTGCAAATGTATTATTAGAAGACAAGGTTGGTAGAACGATTCTTGATCTAAATATCAAGGTTCCAAAAAGAGGTAGAAAATGAAAAAGTTATTCGCACTTTTGAAATTTTAGTAAATTTGCGAATCTAAAAGAAACTCAGCAATATCTATAATTCTTATTCCTTCATGGAAAAATTGAGGATGCTTAATTCTAGCAATTAAAATTTTAGGATATGCGTCTTTTATAGATAATAAAGTATTAACTTCTCTTTTAAATGTTTCTTCCTTTGAAATATCATCTGAGACTTGAATATATGTTTTATATCCATTTTTTAGAACAACAAAATCCATTTCTTTATCACGCATTGCACCAACATATACCTCATATCCTCTTCTTAAAAATTCTATAGCTACTATATTTTCATATAAATGACCATAATCTGTATCCTTACTGCCTATAGTTGCGTGTCTAAAAGATGTGTCTACTAAAGCATACTTTTTATCTGACTCTAAATATTTTTTACCCTTAATATCAAATCTAGTTAATGGATAAAACAAGAACGATTTACAAATATAATCAAGATATGTGCCAACAGTTTTATCATTTGTTTTATATGTACTTGTCGTTAATTTATTGGCAATATTTCTAATTGAAGTTTTACTTCCTAAATTATCCATTAAAAAATTACCTATCATTTTTAATAACTGCTCATTTTCTACTTTATACTTAGTTACTATATTTTTTATTATTGTTGTTTCAAATATACCCTTTAAATAATCTAACTGATCATTTTTATTGTTATATAAATAAGTGCCAGGCATACCGCCATCTATTACATAATTATTAAAAGCCTTGTCGAAATCCTTAGGATTATAATATTCAACATACTCTTTAAAAGAAAAAGGATATATCTTTATTTCGAATACTCTACCACCAAATAATGTAGCTAAATCGCTTGATAATAAAAATGCATTCGATCCAGTAATATAGATATTAAATTTCTCTTCAGCATGCAAACTATTAATTATCTCTTCAAATCCATTGCACAATTGAATTTCGTCTATTAATAAATAATTTTCTTTATTCTCATCATATCGATTTTCTATGTAATCGTACAGATTATCAGGATTCAAAAGTGATTTAAACTGTCTTAGTTCTAAGTTTATTCTTATAATATTAGTTGATTTCATAAGTTTCAAATAATTGTCAAAGGCATCTAATAATTTTGACTTACCACATCTTCTTATTCCTGTAATAACTTTTATATCAGGCACTTGCATTGAATTAATCATTTTTTGCAAATATGTTTTTCTTTCAATTAATTTCATAATAACGCTGAATCTCCTTTCGTATTTAATGTAGTTATTGGATTATTTTAATTATGCACTATTTCGCATTATTTATCAATTTGCAAAATTGCGAAATATATAATATGTGTCACAAATTAGAAATTTTTTTGAGTTTATGACACATAAATGCTTATGATACAAAAATAAAAGGCTTAATACTTAATTCGTATTAAACCTATTCATTCTATTTGGTCGGAACGATGGGATTTGAACCCATGACCCCTACCACCCCAAGGTAGTGCACTACCAAGCTGTGCTACGTCCCGAATGTTTCTATTATACTAAAGTGTATATAAGTTTCCACATTATGTGATACTACATCTTTTTAACTATGTTAAAATTACCTAGAAAAGGATGAATTATGGAAAAAAGCAAAGTATATTACACATCATTTAGGTCTAGAAATGATGAATCTATCACTCATAAATTGCAAAGATTGATAAAGAAGGCAGGACTTGACTCTATCGATTTGGATGGCAAGTTTGTCGCGATTAAGATGCATTTCGGGGAATTAGGGAATTTATCATTTCTTCGTCCAAATTATGCAAAGGCAGTTGCTGATTATGTTAAAGAAAAAGGCGGCAAGCCATTTTTGACCGACTGCAATACACTTTATCCTGGATCAAGAAAGAATGCCCTTGACCATTTAACATGTGCAGAAATCAATGGATTTTCTACTTTATCTACTGGTTGCCATGTAATTATAGGGGATGGATTAAGGGGAACTGATGAAGTGGATGTTCCTATCCATAATGGCAAATTGCTTGAAGTCGCCCATATTGGCAGGGCCATAATGGACGCCGATGTATTTATTTCCCTTACTCATTTCAAAGGTCATGAATCAACTGGATTTGGCGGAACACTTAAAAATATCGGCATGGGTTGCGGCTCTAGGGCTGGAAAGATGGCCCAGCATAGCGATGGCAAACCCGTAGTAAATCCTTCTAAATGCAGGAATTGCCATTTCTGCAGCAAAGAATGCGGATCTAATGCGATTAGTTATGAAAATGGCAAAGCCTATATACATCCAGAATTATGCAAGGGGTGTGGTAGATGTATAGGGGCTTGCGCTTTTGATGCGATTAGGACGCTTGATAGCTCTAGCAATAAATTATTAGGAGAAAAGATTGCTGAATATTCCATGGCAGTCTGCTATGGGCGCCCTTGCTTCCATATCTCTTTGGCAATGGATATTTCTCCAAATTGTGATTGCCATGGCTCAAATGATGCCCCAATCTTGCCAGATATCGGGATGCTTGCATCTTTTGATCCGGTTGCCCTAGATAAAGCCTGCGTTGATTTATGTAACGCTTCTAAGCCAATTAGAGAATCTCAATTAGGTGAACAATTAGAAAAACATGCTCCTACTGGAGATATATTCTTTGATAATAATCATCATGTCGATTCATCTTCTTGCATTAACCATGCCTATGAGATTGGACTAGGCAATATCGAATATGAATTGATAAAGATGGAGTAAATAAGTAGAGAAAGCTTGGCTACGTTGTATAATTCCCTTCATTATGGAAAATAAAGATAGTAAATCGTGGATAATTG
>DAVZIW010000050.1:0-9758 GCA_052273085.1 Candidatus Alloenteromonas sp. | reverse complement strand
TAAGGTTCTTGATCAAGCTATTAATGACATCCTTCCAACTGTCTATGCCGAAGTCATCACCGAAAACAAGGTCGAACCATTCTATCGCCCAGATGTCGATGTCACCAAGATTAGTGACACTGATTTAACGTTAAAGTTCGTTGTCACTCTTGCTCCAAAGGTTACCTTAGGTGCTTATACTGGCTTACATGCCGAAAAGGAAGTTGCCTCTGTTACTGACGAAGAAGTCAACAAAGACATCGAATCTAGATTAAATGGTTTAGCCGAATTAGTCGTTACTGATAAAGCTGCCGAAAAAGGCGACACCGTTGTTATAGATTTCGAAGGATTTATCGATGGAGTTGCTTTCGAAGGTGGAAAAGCCGACAACTATTCTCTTGAATTAGGGTCAAATTCCTTTGTTCCTGGATTTGAAGATGCCTTAATCGGAGTCAAAGCCAACGAAAATAAGGATGTCGAAGTTACCTTCCCAACCCAATATGTCAAGGAATTGGCTGGAAAGAAAGCTACCTTCAAATGCTTTGTCCACGAAGTAAAGAAGAAAGTCATTCCTGAATTAAATGACGAAACTGTCGCTGACTTGAACTTAGAAAACGTCAAGACTGTTGATGAATTAAAAGAATTCTCCAAGAAGAATCTATTAGAAAGAAAAGTCAACCAAATCGAAAACAAATATTATAACGATATCTTTGCCCAAGTCGTTGATAATTCTACTGTCGAAGTTGCCTCTAATATCATTGATGCCGAAGCCAATGCTTCCTTAGAAAACTTAAAGAAGCAAGTCGAAGGCAATGGACTTACATTCGAGCAATATAAAGAAATCACCGGCAAAACCGAAGAAGCCTTAAAGGAAGAAATGAAAAAGGAAAGCCTAAAGAATATCAAGGGCTACCTCGTATTGAATACTCTTGCCGCTAAAGAACATCTTCTTCTAGATGATGCCGAATTCGATGTTGAATTAGCTAAGATGGCTGATACTTACAAGATGAGTGTCGAAGACTTAAAGAAAGCCCTTGGCAATAACTTAAACGGATTCAGAGAAAATATCGTATCCGGTAAAGTTAGGAAATTCATATTAGAAAATAATAAATAACCTTATATAAATATAATAGGGGATGTTCCCTATAAGAAAGGAGGCTCTTATGCCAGAAAATGAAACTTTAGATAAAGTCTCTTCCTCAATTACCCTTCCTCTTCTTATTGTCAGAGCATTAGTTGTATTCCCTTTGATGAGCGAGGATATCGAGGCATCAAGGGAATTTTCTATCAATTCGATTAATGAATCTTTGACTAAGAATACTTCAGACATCATTCTTGTTTCCCAAAAAGAAGAGAAAATAGATAATCCTGAATTCAAGGATATTTTTGATGTCGGCTCCTTATGCAAGATCATTACTTCTTCCAAAGTCGATAATGTTAGCAAGATTAGAGTCGTTGCTTCAAAAAGATTTAGGATTGATTCCATTTTCCTTAAAGATGGAGCCTATTTTGCAACCGGAAATATCTTAGAGGATGAAAATGAGAATGCTTATGATGAAATAGAGACAGTCAAGAAGATTGTTGATTTCATCAGTGCAAACCCAAATATTACCCGTTCGATGCCTAGGTCTACCATATCTAGCTTTAGCAAGGGTATACCTCCTTCGACTTTGGCTGACCAATTGGCTTCTTTCCTTCCTTTGGATATAAAGCAAAGACAAAAGGTATTGGAAGAAACTAGCGTCGACAAGAGGCTTAAATTAATATTAGGCTTCCTCGAAGACATGAAGACTTCTTTGGAAGTTGATAGAGAGCTCGACGACAAAGTTCGTCGCAGTGCCGAAAAGACCCAAAAGGATTATTTCCTTAGGGAAAAGATGAAGGCCATTAGACAAGAACTTGGCGATAATGAAGACGGGACTAGCTTTGAGGATAAGATTCTTTCTAAATTAGAGAAGAACCCATACCCAGAAAGCATCAAAACCAAGATCAAAAACGAATTGAAGCGTTACCAGATGATGCCCGAATCTTCTCTTGAATCGTCTTTAATCATGTCTTATGTCGAGACACTTATCTCGGTTCCTTGGTTTGAAAAAAGCGAGGACGACATGGATTTAGATCATGTCAAGGAAGTTCTTGATGAAGACCATTATGGATTAGAGAAAGTAAAGAAGAGGATTATAGAATATCTAGCCGTCAAGAAGATGACTGGAAATCTAAAAGCCCCGATTCTTTGCTTCTATGGTCCGCCAGGATGCGGCAAGACTAGTTTAGGCAGGAGCATCGCCAAAGCCTTGGGAAGGAAATTCTTCAAGACTGCCTTGGGCGGTATTTCTGACGAAGCCGAAATAAGGGGTCATAGAAGGACTTATGTTGGTTCGATGCCAGGAAGAATTATCCATGGGATGATTAAATCCGGTACGACTAACCCAGTTTTCCTTCTAGATGAAATCGATAAAGTAGGGGGATCAAATTATAAAGGTGATCCTAGCAGTGCCCTTCTAGAAGTCCTTGATCCAGAACAAAACTTTGCCTTTAACGATAATTACATTGAAGAACCTTATGATTTAAGCAATGTATTATTTATCTGCACGGCTAACTATATTGAAAATGTCCCAGCTCCACTTAGGGATAGACTCGAATTAATCGAAGTCCCTTCCTATACAGAGTTAGAGAAAATCAAGATTGCCAATGGCTTCCTTATCCCAAAGCAAATAAAGCTAGCAGGATTAAAGGAATCCGATATCGAATTTGAAGAAGGCTCAATCAAGACTTTGATTGAACATTATTCAATGGAAGCAGGGGTTAGACAGCTTGAAAGGCTTATTTCTTCTCTTTGCCGCAAGGCTGTAGTGGAGATTCTTACTGATAAAGATGTAACTAGACCTATTAAAATCGATAACGACAAGATACATAAATACCTTGGCGTCGAGCTTTTTGAAGGTACCAAAAAGGAAAAAGAACCTCAAGTTGGTGTTGTGACAGGACTTGCCTATACTGAATTTGGAGGGGATATCCTTCCAATCGAAGTTACCTATTTCAAAGGTAAAGGCGGCCTTGTTTTGACTGGTAAATTAGGGGACGTCATGAAAGAAAGCGCGACTATCGCGTTAGATTATGTCCGTGCCAATTCGAAAAAATATAACATTGATGATGAACTGTTCCAATCTAATGACATCCATATCCATGTTCCTGAAGGAGCAGTTCCTAAGGATGGTCCTAGTGCTGGAGTTGCCATTACCTGCGCAATTATCTCTTGCTTGACCCATAAAGAAGTTTCTCCTAATGTTGCTATGACTGGAGAAGTTACTTTAAGAGGAAAAGCCCTTCCTATTGGAGGATTAAGAGAAAAATCTTTGGCGGCTGCTAGAAGCGGCATCAAGGAAATTATTGTTCCTATAGATAATAAGAAGGATGTTGAGGAACTTCCTGAAGAAGTTAAGAAAGTCTTGAAGATTACCTATATGAAATGTGTCGACGATGCCTTAGATAGGATATTTGTAAGCAAGTAATTATGGTTGATTTCAAGAAAGTAAAATTTGTTACTTCCTGCGTTGATGTTTCTTCTTCTCCAAAAGATAACATCCCATCTCTATTGATTTTAGGAAGGTCTAATGTCGGGAAATCTAGTCTAATAAATGCCTTGGTTGGCCAAAAAATAGCCTTCTCTAGCAAAAAAGCAGGCAAGACTAAATTATTGAATTATTTTCTAATCGACAATAAATTCTACCTAGTCGATTCCCCTGGATATGGTTCAACTGGATATGCGACCAAAGATACAATCCAATTCTCTTCAATGGTCGAATCTTTCTTAGATCACTCTAATTGCAAGGGTATTATCTTGCTTCTAGATCTAAGAAGGACATTAGGAGAAGATGATATTGCCTTTATTAGGTATCTAGAGAATTCAGGTCATGATATCGTTACTATCATTACTAAGGCCGATACATTAAACCAATCTAGCCTTCATAAAGCTAAGATGGAAGCTATTAGAGTAGGGTTAAGCGACCCTTTATTCTCAGATCTTACCTCAAAATCATTAACAAAGATTAGAGGTAGCATTGCTTCCTTAATTTCTAAATAAAATTGTTCACCGGCTTGGTGAACTTTTTTATTTTCTTCTTGTTATAAGGATTAATAAAACCCATAATATTGACGTCAAGGATGTAGAAGGGATTTACCTATCTTTCTAAGTAGAGAGCCTAGTAAGGTGAAAGTAGGCTAGAAAGAAGTAATGAGTCAGCTACGGAGACTATTTATCTTTTTTAGAAAAAAGAAAAAGAGAGTGAGATAGATATTCTATCTTGAATTTGGGTGGTACCGCGATAATTCGTCCCAAAATAAGGGACTTTTTATTTGGAGGAAATCTATGTTAGACACCCATTATGAGCCTAAAAAAGTTGAAGAAGGGAAATATGAATCCTGGAAGGATAAGGGATATTTTTCCTGCGGGGACAAGAGCAAGCAACCATTCTCATTAGTTATACCTCCCCCAAATGTCACGGGGAAATTACATCTAGGACATGTAATGGATACAATTCCTGATGACATAATTGCTAGATATAAAAGAATGATGGGATTTGATGTCCTTTGGGTACCTGGAGTTGACCATGCTGGAATTGCAACCCAAGCCAAAGTCGAGGCTAAATTAAGAGAATCTGGCATCTCTAGATTTGACTTAGGTAGAGAAAAATTTGTCGAGACTACCTATAAATGGAAAGATGAATATGCAGCAACCATTCATAAACAATGGGCCAAAATCGGGCTTTCCGTTGATTATAACCATGAAAGATTCACTCTTGATGAAGGAATATCCAAGGCTGTTAGACATGTCTTTGTCAGCTTATATAATGAAGGACTTATCTATCAAGGCGAAAGGATTATTAACTGGGATCCTGAATTACATACTGCTTTGTCAAATATAGAAGTAATCCACCAAGATGATGAAGGTGAATTCTATTATTTCTATTATGATGTAGTAGATAGCACTGAAAAGCTAGTCGTCGCGACTACTAGACCTGAAACAATGTTTGGTGACCAAGCCATTTTTGTTAATCCAAAAGATGAAAGATATAAGCATCTAATTGGTAAGAAGTGCATTAATCCTGCAAATGGAGAAGAACTCCCAATCATGGGTGATAGCTATGTTGACTTATCTTTTGGAACTGGGGCGATGAAAGCTACCCCAGCCCATGATCCAAATGACTATAAATTAGCAAAGAAATATAATCTTAAGATTGTTAAGGTTCTTGATGAATCTGCAAGAATGAACGCTAATGCTCTCAAATATGCTGGATTAGATAGATATGAATGCCGTAAAGCCTTAGTTAATGATATAAAAGAAAACGGGCATCTACAAAAAATAGAGAAATTCGTTCATAGCGTCGGACATTCTGAAAGAAGTGGAGTTGTAGTCGAACCAATGTTATCAAAGCAATGGTTTGTAAAGATGAAGCCTCTTGCCGATAAAGTCATCGAAATGATGAATTCCAAAGACAAGATTAATTTCATTCCAAAGAGGTTTGAGAAAGTCCTTACTAGATGGATGTCTAATTGCGATGATTGGTGTGTTTCCCGTCAATTATGGTGGGGACACCGCATTCCTGCCTATTATTCTAAAAAAGATGGTTCAATTTTAGTAAGTGAGACCGAGCCAGACATGAATGAATATGTTCAGGATGAAGATGTTCTTGATACTTGGTTCTCTTCTGGACTTTGGCCTTTTGCTACTTTAGGTTGGCCAGAGAAGACTGATGATTTTGAAAGATATTTCCCAACTTCTGTATTAGTTACTGGATATGACATCATCTTTTTCTGGGTATCTAGAATGGTATTTCAGTCCCTTCATTTTACTAACCAAATCCCATTTAAGGATGTTGTAATTCATGGCTTAATTAGGGATGAATTAGGAAGAAAGATGTCAAAATCGCTTGGAAACGGGATTGATCCAATTGATGTAATCGATCAATATGGGGTCGATGCCTTACGTTATTTCATCACGACCAATTCTACCCCAGGGCAAGATATGCGTTATAGCGATGAAAAGCTTAAATCCAGCCAGAATTACCTAAATAAGATTTGGAATGCGACTAGATATGTCGAGATGAATCTAGGGGAAGAGTTCATTCCTTCTAAGATTGATAAGAAATCCTTATCTACCCTTGATAGATATATCCTATCTAGACTAAATAAGACTATTAAGAATGTCCAATCCAAGATGGAAAAATATGAATTCGGCGCGGCTAGCTCTATTTTATATAGCTTTGTCTATGATGATTTCTGTTCCTTCTATCTAGAAATGTCAAAGATTACATTGCTAGATGATAAAGAAAAAGAAAATACAAAGAATGTCTTATATGAAGTAATTCGTTCAATCATATTGATGATTTATCCATATACCCCATTCATCGCTGAAGAAATGTATCTATCTTTACCTAACCACAAAGCTTCTATTATGGAAGAGAGCTACCCTAAGTTTGACAAGGGTTATATCTCTCCAACATTTGAGAAGAAGGGCGAATTATTAAAGAAGATGATTTCTGATATTAGGGGATATAAATCTGCCTCTAAAATCGCTCCAAATGCCAAAATGGATATCTATATATCCCCTAAATCACCATTTAAGGGAATAGAGAATTACCTTGAAAGATTTACTTTTGCCAGCAAGGTTGAATTTGTATCGACTCTAGATGCATCTTTACCTAGCTTTGCCTATGGGGATTATAACCTTGCCCTAGAACAATCTTTGGACAAGGAAGAATTGATTGCCATCCTAAATAAAGAAATTGCTTTCCTTGAAAAAGAAGTTAGCAGGGGTGAAAACATGTTATCTAATCCTAATTTTGTTGCAAAAGCCCCAAAAGAGAAGATAAATCTAGAAAAAGAGAAGCTAGAGACTAACAAAAAGAAACTAACTGCAAATAAATCTAGATTAGAATCTCTAAAATAATTGTAGCCTAGTAGCCTAGTGACCTCCTACTTAATAGTATGGAGGTTTTTTGTTTATGAATGAAATTAGATGTAGCGAAGAAGAATTAAATAATACTAGGGTAGGGGAAGCTTTGACCCTAGCGACTGTATTTGTAGTCTTTACTACTGTTATTTTATCTATTGTTGCCTATAGGTTATTTGTATCGAATGGAGGAAAGATTTCTCTTCCTGGTGGATATAAATTCGAATGGACTAGCAAATGAAGATTGCTAATTTAAACAATGAAGATAAGCCTAGGGAAAAAGCAATGCAATATGGGATATCTTCCTTAACTGATTCAGAGCTTCTAGCCTTATTGATATCAACTGGACATAAAGGGGAATCTTCTTTAGAAATTGCTTCTAAATTATTTTTCCAATATCCAAATCTAGATAAACTAAAGAATATCTCTTATCAGGAACTTACTTCTTTTAAAGGGTTAGGAAAGGCTAGATCATTAACCTTATTAGCTAGTTTTGAATTAGCAAGGAGAATCGAATTGAAAAAGAGCCCAGAATATAGTTACGAAGATGTCTTGAAACGTATAAAAGGAAATATATATGTAGAGGAATTTCACTTGTTATGTCTAGATTCTTCTAATGCATTAATTAGGGATTATTCATTCTCTTCTTTTAGGTTTGATAAGATTGATATCGATATTAATTCCTTGACTAAGATTGCTTTAAGATGCGATGGCAAGAAAGTATGTTTGGTACATACTCATCTTTCTAAATACCCATATCCATCAAAAGAAGATGTAAATACTAGTCTTCTATTAAAAGATAAGTTCGCCCAGTTTGATATAGAATTCTTCGATTCAATTATCCTAACTAGGGAAAATATGTATTCATTTAAGAAGGAGGGACTGCTCTAGATATATTAATTTATTTCCATTTATGATTGATAAGTTAGCAAATTAGGAAAATTCCTCTTCCCTTATGGGAAGTAAGTGTGTATAGTAATTGCGTTGTCGCCTTTTGCTTTTGGGCCGCAACCGCATAGAAAAGGTTAAAAAAGAGAAATCTACCTCGATAGCGAGTCTTCAATAAAGCATCAAATACAGGAGGAAAAGACATGTACGCAATCATCGAAACCGGTGGAAAGCAAGTCAAAGTCGCTGTTGGCGATAAGATTTACGTCGAAAAGCTCGACGTCGAAGCTGGAAAAGAAGTAACTCTTGATAAGGTTCTTCTTCTTGGTGGAGAAACTACAAAAGTTGGTTCACCATATGTTGAAGGAGCTTCCGTCGAATGTAAAGTCGAGAAGCAAGGCCTATCCAAGAAAGTTGTTGTCTACAAGTACAAAGCCAAAGCCAATGAAAGAAAGAAAATTGGCCATAGGCAACCTTATACTTGCTTGTTGTCAAAGCTATCAACGCCTAATCATGATCAAAGTAGAAATCGTTTATTCAAATAACAATCTCTCTTCCTTGAAGATTAAAGGACATGCAAATTCGGGAGAATATGGCAAAGACCTTGTCTGTGCTGGTGTATCTGCCGTTACCATTGGTGCCCTCAATGCTATCGAAGATGATTCCAAATTTGAAATAGAAGTGGAACCTGGCGATGTGTCGATAGAAGTTATCGATAAGCCAAGCGAACATGACTTAACGGTTCTAGAAATCATGATATTGCAACTTAAAACTATAGAAGTATCCTACAAAGGGTACATCTCAATCAAAGAAAGGAAGTAAACTTATGAAATTCATTCTTGATCTTCAACTCTTCGCTTCCAAGAAGGGTGTTGGTTCGACTAAGAACGGCCGTGATTCTGCTGGACGTAGATTAGGAGCCAAGGCCTCTGATGGAGAATTCGTGACCGCTGGTTCAATTCTATACCGTCAAAGAGGAACCAAGATGCACGCTGGAACCAATGTTAAGATGGGTGGAGACGATACCTTGTTTACCACTGTCTCTGGCATTGTCAAATTCGAACGTGTTGGACGCTCTGGAAAGAAAGTTTCTGTCTATCCAGTCGAAGCTGCTAACTAATTTAGTTTAGAAGTTTAGGCCTCTTTCGGGAGGCTTTTTATTTTGCCTAGATCTTCCTATATCTATATGTATAACGCGCGCGTGTATGTATGATTGAGTTTTGCTCATTTAAATTTGAATTGTAAAGATTAAAATAGCTAAGAAATGAGCATTTTAAGCAACTTTTAGCAAGTTTGTAAATTTTTATCTAATTACCGAAATCAAAAAACATTCGATAAAATCGGCACTTTTCTTCTATTTTAATTTTAATGATTGAAAAAATGTAAATTTTGCAAAAATTCGCTAATGTAAGCCTTTACATTAAATGAATATGTTATTAAAATAATCGCATGTTGATCAAAAGTTACTAGGTTGATTTGGGCATGTTTGCTCGACTAGTGTTTAGCGAAAATTCATAGTTTGAAAGCCCTTTCATCCAAACTAATTTTTGGAAAGGAGTAAGTAATTAATGATTAACAAAAAAATCGGCTGCGGACTACTCTGCTTAATGTCCTTAGGCCTACTTGCTTGCGGTGAACCAACTTCAACTCCAACTCAAACTGAAGATGAAGAAGATTATCCTCAAGTAACATCCAAAATCGAAGAAACCATGTACAATCTTGCAATCACTGGTGCAGGCGCCTTTACACAAGGACATGACTGGAAGCCTACTGAATGCAAAGACATTAAAGAACTTCACTTTGTTAGAGTCGACAAGACTGAATGGAAACTCGAGAAGATTACTTTAGCCGTTGATGATCAATTCAAATTTGTCTTCAACGACAACTGGGGTGGAGAAACGCCGCCAAAGTATTTGTAGGCATTCACATGGGCAGTGGT
>DAVZIW010000049.1:0-9888 GCA_052273085.1 Candidatus Alloenteromonas sp. | reverse complement strand
GACTGATTTACCTATTAATTACATAAAGGGGTAGAAAAGGAGATTCATGAAAAACATCAAGAAACGACTAATTGGATGGACCTTAGGACTAGCCTTGAGCCTAGGCGTCGGAATTGGAATTGCTAGTAATGCTCATAGTGAGATTGCTGGAGTAGAGGCGGCAGGGGAAGCAAGTGTTGCCACATTGAAATTCCCAGATGAAAATAAGGCTATAAACAAACTTGGTTCTTATGAGAAACCTTGGGAGGCGAAAATAGGTACTAATACTTGGTCAATTGAAAACTTTAATAATAATAATTGGAATAATTGGACTTATATTAAATGCGGAAGGAAAAGAGTGGCCAGTGTAGCCACAATTACAAATACCACCCCTTTAAAAGGTGTATCGGAAATTGCTCTTGAAATTGGCAGAATAACTAAGAAGAATGTCAATAGTATTTACCTCCAGTGTGGAAAAACGAATACCGAATTTACGGAAAGTAAGATAACAATAGATCCTCTTACGGAAGGCACGTATTCTTTTAAAATCGGGTCGAGTGATTTTAGTTTTTTCAAATTGACATTTGATTGCAAAGCGGGTAGCGAAAATGGCATTGTTCAAGTTAATTCTGTTGATTATTCGAAGGTGGTCGAAGAGAACGCATCTGCTGACGCTTTAGCATTCGGAACCTCATTCTTAAACAATACAGCTACTGCTTGTGCTGATGGAACCAAAGATAATAGCGAAGCATTAAAGACTACATGGACTGCATTGAAGACTGAATTTAGTGCATTGTCTGACGGTGCTAAGAAAGTTGTAAAAGATGCAGTTGCTAATAACGCTGGAACTGATTTAGAAAAGGCTATGGCAAGATATGATCACATCGTAAAGCGTTACAGCGTTGCTCATACCGAAATCAATGATTTTATCGGTAGAGGTGTTGCTACTAGCTTAACCAATAAATTATTCAAGGCTAATACCACTAACAACGTTATGGTAATTTCTTTAATTGCCTGTGCTAGTGTTGCTGCTATTGGCGGATTCTACTTTATCAGAAAACGCAAAGAACAAAACTAATCATTAAAGATTAACTATTAAGGGACTCTATTAATAAAGTAGGGTCTCTTTTCTTTAACCTCGTATTCTTTTAAATAATCCTTATTCTTGGTATTCTATTCCTAGATAAATAAATCCTTATATCCATTACAGCCATGAAAAGAATTAAGTCAAAATTATTGTTATCCCTACTAGGAGCATCATTATCTATTGGAATAGGTATTTCTATTAATTCCAATCTTAGTAATGATGTATCTCCTACATATGCAGCAGTAGGTAATTATTCTACTGATGCATCTACTTATTATCAGGATATAACCGCTACAAGTGGTAAACCTTTAGCAGGCCAATTACATGACTTAATTACTACTACTCATAAGACATATACTGCTTATGAAGATAGCGGTAAAAAAGGTTATCAAAAAGAAACCGATAGATATTATGAAAATGGTTCTCCAGTAAATGGATATATCTATGAATTCTATTCAGGAGTTAAATGGCCTGATGGATGGAATTCAGATGCCGGCAACACAAATGGTGGCTATAATAGGGAACACGTCTGGTGCCAGTCTAAAAGTACTGGATTATGGGGGGAAAATGGTGGTGGCGCTGATATGCACCACATTAGACCATCCGAAACAAGATTGAATAGCGCTAGGGGCAACAATCCTTTCGGTGAGATAGCTAATAGGGAATCACATAAGACATATGCTAAATTTGGAAACGATTTTACTTATGCATTGGGTGGATATGTATCTAGTGGAACATTTGAACCATTAGATAACAAGAAAGGTGATGTAGCTAGAATAGTGCTATATCTATATCTACATTACAATTCATATTCAGTTAATTCATTATTCGATGGATATGCTTCTACTAATGGGAATGGTAGTTCATCATATTTTGCATCTACTTTATTACCATTAACCAACATAACCGCCAATAACACCGAAAAAGATGCATTGAAGATGTTGTTAAGATGGAATTCAAGTGATCCAGTAGATGATATAGAAAGAAGAAGGAATGATAAGGTTGCTACTTATCAAGGCAATAGGAATCCATTTATTGATAATAGCAACTATGCTAATTTAATCTGGGGTGATAATCCTATAGATCCATCAACCCCTGTAGTTAATAAAGTAACTATTAATCCATCATCATTGCAATTGGATTTAAATAACAACAAGACTTCTAGCTTAGAAGCTATTGTAGATGTATCTAATGGGGCTTCTAATGGAGTTAATTGGGAATCTAGTAATTCTAATGTAGCGTCTATTGATAATAATGGATTAGTAACTGCTAAATCTAAAGGTAGCTGTATTATTAAAGCTATATCTAAATTTGATTCATCTAAATATGGTAAATGCAATGTTGTAGTTACAGATTCTAGTTCATTTACTATAACCGCTAATGTTAATAAGACATATCATCCAGGGGATATAATTACTAAAGATGATATTAATGTTAAAGATGATTTGGGTAATGATATTAATAGTTTTGAGTTTGCTAATGATAATTATCAGTTCACCTATGATGATGCGATTGAAGGCGGGGATGTTACATCTAAGACATTTAAGAATGCAGTTAGTTATTCTTCTTTTGTTACTGATTTAGTAGTTAATGTATCTAGAGTTAAATATGTTGAAGCTACATCTATTAATGATGTAATGAATAGAGCTTGGACTGGGGTAAATACTAATAAATATAAAACCTGGACTAAAACAAATAATTCAGGCGCTGAATATTCAGGGAGTAGCGCTGGTAGTTATGACGCTATACAACTTAGAAGCGAAAAGGGGAGCGGTATTGTTACAACTAAATATGATGGCTCTTCTTATTTATCCAGTGTAACTGTTAAGTGGAATAGCAATAATATAACAACTAGCAAAAGACAGTTGGATATTTATGGAGCTAATACCCCATATACAAGCCCGGCTGACTTATATGATAATTTGACAAGTGGAACATTGCTTGGATCTATCGAATATAATAAATCTACATCATTAACAATTACAGGTAAATATAAATACATTGGATTACGTTTTAATAGTGGCGCGATGTATCTAGATGAAATAGTTGTTACTTATGGCAGCAATGAATCTGCTCTTAATATAGCCAATTACATAATGATTAATGATACATCTAATCAATGTAAGGCTAAGTTAGATATAGCAATAGATAAACTAAATTCATTATCAGTAACCGAAAAGGATTTGTTTAATTCATCTAGCGATTATGTAATATCTACTGCTAGAAATAGATTAGAAGCATGGGCTAGAAGTGAAAATAAGGTATTAACTTATAATGGTGGCGTATATGTTGCTAATGTTAATAATATAGATAGATATATCAATAACGTTGATACCAATATATCTTTACTAGTACACCTTGTTTTGTTCGCTATTGGCAGTATTACTTTCTCTACTTGCCTTATATTACGTAAAAAGAAAAGAAGACAATAGAACCTAATATCCAAGGGTTTCTCTAATTAATAAATATGGGGAATAGAACAATTGAATTCTCTAATTAATTCAAAAGAGTATCTTGTGATTTTTATTCCTTGGACTTTATCCATAATTTATTTCAATTTCACCTTGTGTATACCACCATGGTTTGTCGCCAAATAATTTAACATTCATGTTTGGGTGAAAAGAATAGTTGCGAGATGCCTTTTTAATGGATGGTTATACTTAACTTAGAAAATAGAAATATAAAATAAATGCCTACCTTTCCCTTAGCTAAGCCTTCCTTCGATGAGAACATGTTTTCGATTAAGATGAAAATGCACTAGATTTTGTAGCATTACCCTTTTTCTGTGGAATGTAATGGATTATGTTTTGACCATTAAAAATTAGTTTATCTAATTGAAAAAATGGACTTTCATGTTAAAATTTGGACATTGGATGGAATAACTGATACGAAAGTCCAAATAATGAGGTGATAAAATGAATTCGGATGATATTAAAAAGATAGCTTTGCAATACCTTGGAGAATGCAAACTAGAGTCCGACAGCATCGAGTATAAAAAAACCCACCTCCAAAGAGATAGCATTTTGAAGACGATGTGCGCCTTCTCGAACAACCTTATGAACAGGAATTTGTCTATGATTTTGGTCGGTGTCGAAGAACACAAAGAGCCCGAATTGAAAGGAACACCAATAAGACCAATCTGTGGATATGGTGAAAGTCAAATTGAGACAGTTGAGAATTCTTTGATGTCCCTGGTTGGATTTATTAAGCCGAAGGTCAATTACAAGATGACGCATGCTGAAATAGACGGTCGTTACTTCATCATTTTCGCTTTTTCAAACAACAATATCGGTCCATACGAGGTTCTGGAGAAGGCTGAAAAAGACAAAACCATTAATCTCAAAAGGGGTAGGTATGTTCGCGTTGAAAGAGACTCTCGCCTTGCCTCTATCAAAGAAGAATTCGAGTTGTTGAAGAAGTTTTCCGACTACCATTTTACGGAAGAGTACTCCAATGTTGCCACTATCGACGATTTGGACGTTGACTACATAAGGGAATACCTCAATGAATCCACAAATAGGGAAAACACCAAGAGCCTGTCTAAACAAGCTATGGCTGAACACATGGGGCTTGTTGATGTGGAAACGGGCATGGTGAAGAATTTCGCCTTGCTGATGTTCTCCAGGAATCCAGAGAGGTTTATCCCATATGCCTATATCGAGTTGATTCACAAAAGCGCCTCAGGTGAGTCGGTGATGTCCTCAAAGGAATTCAGAGGGCCGATTTGGAAGCAACTGAAAAACGCCATGGACGAAATCAACAATACTTATTTGAAATCCCTGACTCTCCGCGTAAAAGACGACCTTAGAAGCGAAACCATATACAATTATCCGTATTCCGCGGTCGAAGAGCTTTTGACAAACGCCATCGTTCACAAGAACTATGAGAATCCAAGAAGTGTACAAGTTTATATCTATGAAGACGCCATTGTTATAACTAATTACAATAAGCCGATGCCGCCCATTACAATACGGGACCTCAACACAAAGGATTCCTTCCCGAATAGAATGCACGAGAACCCATCTATCCGCGAGATGTTCAAATCACTTGATCTAATCGAGTCTTTTGGCTCTGGCGTTGGCAAGGCTAAACGCGCCATGACTGAGAACGGAAGCGATGGCATCCACTATCAGGAATATGATGAGAACATTGACATCACGTCCGTCTTGATTCCGATAAGCAAAAAATATCTTCAATATTCCTATAGGGCAATAGGCTTGGCTACAAAAGACCAAAATTTGGACTTTGGTGGAGAAAAAAAGACTTTGAAAGACCAAAATTTGGACTTTGGTGGAGAAAAAAAGACTTTGAAAGACCAAAATTTGGACTTTGGTGAAGAATGGATAAAAATAAATAGCGTGGATGTAATAGGCATTATCAATAGATCGACATACTCCGGTTCCATTAGGAAACCGCTCATCGCCATCTACAATCGTTTCTTCAACGAAGAATTCAGCCGTGCGGACATCGTGTCTTATCTTAATGCCTCTAAGTCGGCTAGCACTAATTACATTAGTTATCTGCAAAAAATGAATGTGTTGGAGCGAGTGATAGGCAAAGGCAAGGGCAAATACAGATTCAGATAATCATTTCAAAATAAGTGAATCGGATACATTTGATTCTACATTTTAAATAAAATTACTTTCGTCGTGTTTTGGTGAAACATTGCCTATGGTAAATACTGAACTTTGATTTTCTTCACAACAAATGGGTGGATGGAAACGAACCAATGATAACTGTTTATTCTGATAGAATAGAGATACTTTCGAGGGGAGGTTTATCGCCATTATAGACAAGGGCTGCGTTTAAATTCAAAGTTGTCAAAAGAACAGTACAAGGAACTGCTTAAATCATATAAAACAAATCAAGGTTGCTTTAGGCATAAGTGGAGTATCTACTAATCAATCTGTTTTCCATATCCAAGGTAATGAGAATACAAGTAGTAAACAGATTGATTTGATAATTGAAAGAAAAGATGATGTAGTCAATGTCTGCGAAATAAAATACTATGGAGATGTTTTCTCTGTTGATAAAAAGTATTACGAAACATTACTAGGCAGAGTTAACTACGCAACATCATTGATTTCTAAAAAAAGCGTTGTTCAAAATACGTTGATAACAATATTTGGCTTAAAAAAGAATGAATACTCAGGCATCTTTTCTAAATCAATCTGTCTAAATGATCTTTTTAACTAGTACCTATATTGATGCAGGACTCTCTAATAAATCTTCTATATTACATTTAAGAACAACTGCTAATTTGAATAAGGTATGAGCTTCCGCTTTATCTATATCATTTACTCTTTGCTCATATAATTGAATAGAACGTAGATTTACATTTGATAATTTTGCTAATTCTGATTGTGATAACGAATAATTCTTCCTAATCCTAGCTAGATTAGTTTCTTTACTAGCTTCTTTATAACGTCTTTCCATTTCTTCATAGAATCTAGTTACATCCATTTCATGATATAAAGGATACATAGCTATTATTTCGCTTAATTTGATACGAGAGAATATATCTTTAAAACGTCTGCAATAAGCCCATTGGTATTTGGCTAGGTAATACCCTGCCCAATATTCAGGGGTCCTATCTAGAATAATAGTGGGGGCAGGGAATTTAGCATTTTTATCAGTTTCATAAATAATATCCCTAACTAATTCAATCCCGCTTCGAATAGAAACAACACTAGGATTCCCTCTTTCGAATTGAGCAATAAGGGGGCTAGAAGAGAAAGCGGACTGAAAAAAGTCTATATCTAGCTTCCGTGTATTTAATGCATAATCAAAAGTAGCCCCTAGATTCCTTGATGCATCATCTAAATAACATTCTCTATAAGCACGAACCATTTTCTTTACCCCCTCTTTATATTCTATTGATTACCTTTATATATAATTTTAATGCTTCTTTAATAATTTATGGAAATATGATTCATTTTCTATATTAACTATCTCCCTAATCTATGAGACTGTATAGAAATAAGTTTGCATTAAAGTCAACGCATGTTCTATTTGTTTACATTATAGAAATTGCCATTATTATTCAATGCTTTTAAGAAAATAGTTATTTAGCTAAAAGAAACCATTAAAAACAAGAGTGAGTCTTTCAAATTGAAGCGCGATTTCATAAAATTATTAGGATTTGAACTTGCGGTTTATTTTAATATTGATGAAGCAGAGATTTGCTTTAATTTAGATAAGCTATTGTTCTTTATTCAAAAACTCAAAAAAGGATTAAGTAATATATGAAAAATAAAGGCTTTGTAACAATTCCGACTGATTCTAATTTTATTGAAGGGACTAAAAAATATATTGACCTTTGGGGAGCAGATGCCGTTAGGGATTGCGATGGAGTTTCTCTTCCTAAGAATGCGAAGGAATTATTTGACTGTGAAGTATATAAAGCCTATTTCATAATTAGGGAAGACCATGAATATGCGAAGAATCATCCTGAGTATCTTCAAAACGTTGCTTTAATTACCGATAGGAAATTAGCAACTTCATCAACTTTAGATATTGATTTACTTGAAAATATCTTCAAGAAATCATTAGAAGTAAATGTTGATGCATTAGATTATATGCAGGTATTTGACCGTACGACTGGAGAACTAGTTAATGATTATGAATATATCGGGAATAACATCGTTAGGATAAACAATACGATTCCATTCCATGAATATACGGTTAGCTTCTTTGCTAAAAACTTATGGGATCCTGTCCAAATATATAATTATCATTCAAATGATTGGAAAGATGTTCCTATCGATATTGATATAGATCCAATCTATCCAGAAGCTTTAAAGCACATGCTAGATAGAATGGAACAGTGGTGCAAATCTAATCCCGATATTACTGTCGTACGCTTTACTACCTTCTTCTATAACTTCTTTATGGTTTATAAAGATGGCTTACATCAATCTATTTGGGACTGGCATACTTATGCGATGAGTGCATCTCCAATGATGTTTGATGCATTTAAAAAAGAATATGGAGAAGAAATAACTTTAGAAGATTTAGTTACTTCAGGAACATATGCATCTAGATATCAAATTCCTAGCAAGAAGACTAGGCAATATATCGATATGGTCCAAAGGAAATGCTGCATGTGGGCTAAATTATTTGTTGATATAGTCCATAAATATAATAAGAAGGCCATGATGTTTGATGGGGACCATCGAATTGGAACTGAACCATATAATCCTTATTTTGCTTCGATTGGATTAGATGCAGTTGTTGGTGCTCCTCATAGTGGGCCTTATATCCGTTTATTAACTGATATGACCGGCATTAAATATACCGAAGGTAGATTAAATCCATATTTCTTCCCTAATGAATGTCCTAGCGATGAATTAGGTTGTGCTTATCTAAACAAGAATTATCTAAGCGAGAGAAGGGGATTATTAAAGAAATGTATCGACCGTATTGGATTTGGTGGATATCTTAAACTTGTGGATTCTTATCCTAATTTCCAAAAGCTAGCCAAGCAAGTATGTGATGAGTTCCGTCTAATTAAATCCCATGTAGATAAATCCGGTTCCTTTAATTTTGTCAAAGTCGGCGTGATGAGTTATTGGGGAAGGCAAAATAGCTGGATGTTCAATGGCAATTTTACTGACGACACAAAGATGGAAACAAAAGGATATGGAACCTTCTTTAATGCAATATGTGGGCAACCAGTAGATGTAGAATTCATTTCCTTTGATGACATCATTAACGGGAATGTAGATATATCTAAATATGATGTATTAGTTAATACAGGATTAGAAGGTTCTTCTTTCCAAGGGGATTATTATTGGAAAAATGGAACCTTATTAACTAAAATTAGGGAATATGTCTATAACGGTGGGGGATTAATTGGAATTGGTAGTCCTAGCGGTTATCTTTATGAAGGTAAATACATCCAGTTAGGAGATATATTCGGAATAGAAAAAGAAAGAGGATTTACCTATTGCAAGAACAAGGTATTCGATAAGATTGATTCTAATCACTGGATTATTTCTAATTTAGATATGTCTAAGGTTAAATTTGTTTCTTCTAGGGAAATGGTTTATCCTCTCGGGGCGACTATATTATCTTGCTCGATTAATGAAAATGATCCTACCCAAAATACTCTTCAAGGAGGGAATATTGATTTATCAGTCAATACATATAATAAAGGTAGAGCGGTATATATCTCTGGATTATTAGATTCTTTTGAAGCTTTTAGGCTTATCTATAAGAGCCTTCTTTGGGCTTCTCGTAAAGAAGATAGTTACCAAAAAGCTTTATCTAGTAATCCAAATATTGATTGTTATTATTATTCTTCTAGCAATTCATATTCTTTATTGAATAACCTAGATAAAGAAGAAAAGACCATATTCTTTGATATAGATGGGAATAAAACTGAATTTAGTTTAGCACCTCACGAGATTAAGTGGATCGAAAGAAAATAAGAGGAATTCTTAAATTATCGGAAATAGCCTTAACTGGCTGTTTTCTTTTTAAACATATCAAAATGCGTTGGAATCTTTAAAAAATGAGTGAAATTCCAACGAGTTTTTGATATATTCAAATTATGGATAATATAATCATTAGGGAAAACTATTTAGCTAGAATCAGGCCTTTTTACCATTCTAAATACATTAAGGCTATAACCGGGGTTAGAAGATGTGGCAAATCAGAGTTATTGCTCCAGATTATTGCTGAAATAAAAGCATTAGGCATATCCGAAGATCACATCATTGTTTTTGATTTAGAAGGTAAATCAGGAGAAGGATTGACTACTAGAAAGAAAATAGAGAAAAAATTAGATAAATTAATAAAAGATAAAGAAAAATATTACA
>DAVZIW010000048.1:0-9896 GCA_052273085.1 Candidatus Alloenteromonas sp. | reverse complement strand
AGAGGAATATAAATCGATATTGTCTTTATCCATGCCTATCCCTTCGTTTCCAAGGCAAATGATATATTTCTTAGGCAATTCCTTTATTAATTCAAAATCAGTCGAGTCTTTCAATGCACTTGCATAGACTACATATCCATTTTCTTTTAATAAAGGGATTATCTTCTTGCCATCTAATTTAGAAAATATATTTAATTTGAATATGGCCCCTTGGCTAGAAGCAATGGTCTTTGGGTTATAAATAGAAGCACATCCATTTAGTAAATAGACATCTTTATAGCCGAAACAAAGGGCACTTCTAAGTAAAGTCCCGACATTTCCTGGGTCTTGTACCCTATCTAAAAGAAGCCCTTTACTAGAAGCGAACATCTTCATTTCTTTCTTCTTGCATATCCCTAAAATTGGTTCAGGATTAGTAGAAGTCGCCATTCCCTTTAATAAAGATAATGGGATTACATGGGTCTTTATTCCCTTAAAGTCATTTTCTTCCGTAAGGAAAACTTCAACTAGGCAAGAAGCAGCTTTTGCCATCTCGATTAGATGGAATCCTTCCACGACAAAATAATTATCATCCCCATTTTTAAGGATAGATTTATAACGTTTTATGGAGCTATTTTCTTTCGAGGAGATATGATCGATCATATTTTCTTTTCCTAATTAAATGCAAATAATATTTATAAGTCGGCTCATCCATATATTTATATACTACATCATAGAACTTTTTAGAATGGTTAAACTCAAAATGATGTGCTAATTCATGGATTATTATGGAATCCATTACTTCTAATGGGAACCTAAATAAAATAGAAGCAAAATCAAGAGAATAAGTACGTCTAGAATTCGTACCTAACCTAGTTTTCATATCCCTAATCTTGACTTTATAGGTTCTAGAAATCCCCATTAAGGAAGAATAATAAGATACTTTCTTGTTCAATATATTTAGGCATTCACCTTTTAAAATAGATAAATCCACTACATCATCCTTCTTTTCGCCAAGGAAATAATGGGATTCAAGATTATCCATCTCTAGCATCTTTTTCGCATTTTCTACTAATAAAGGAACACGTTTAATCGTAGATTCTATTATTTTTTCATTAGATACATAATAAGGGGCACTAACCCTAATGACATTAGAATTAGGAGACAAACGAAAATAGATGGATCTACATCCTTTTTTTCTTTTTATCTCAATATTATATGTAATATTGTTATATGAATATAAGTTGTCCACGGGAATTGATTATAAATATAATTGGGTTTTTTATCTATAAATAAGAGAAAGAGTTAAATTAACCTTTTATTTCTTTATTTATGCAACGTTTTTCTTTATCATTTATGCGCTATGGAAAAAGTATTAATTTCAGCATGTTTGCTTGGTGATAAATGCCGTTATGACGGCAAAGATAATTTAATTGAAGAATTGATGGAACTATCTTCTTATTTTGAACTAGTACCTTTTTGCTCTGAACTAGAAGGAGGGCTTAAGACTCCTAGACTTCCTAGCGAGATTAAAAAAGGACAAGTAAGAAATAGTAAAGGCGAAGATGTTACCTCTAATTTCTATAGGGGTGCAGAGAAAGCCTTTAATATCTGTTCCTTCTTAGGTATTAAGCTAGCTATCCTAAAAGAGAATTCTCCTTCCTGCGGGGTCCATAAGATCCATAATGGCAAATTCGATGGAAATGTAATTGATGGAGAAGGTGTCACCACTTCTTTCTTAAGAAGGAAAGGCATCAAGGTAATTAATGAAACCGAAGCCATCGAATTACTCCATTCAATAAAAGAGAACGAGCAAGAAAGGCTTAGGATTTCTATAGAAAAACGTAAGCAAGATGAAGAGGGCCCAGTAAAGAAGAAACCTTTCGATAAGAACGAGAATTTTGCTAAACGTATAGTCAAAAAAGATGAAGATTCTTCTACAAAAGAAGAGAAGAAGCCATTTAGGAAGTCTTTTGATAAGAAAAAAGGTCCATTCAAAAAGGATGGATATAAGAAACCTGGATTTAAAAAAGACGGGTTCAAGAAGGATGGGTTCAAGAAGGATGGCTTTAAGAAGCCATATAGAAAGAAAGACGAAGAAGGCTCGAATAAACCTGATTTCAAGAAGAAATCTTTCTCCAAGAAACCTTATGGTAAGAAAGAAGGTTTCAAAGGAGAGAGGAAATCCTATTCAAAAGGACCTAGAAAAGATTATAAATCCACTTCTAGTAGAAATTTTAGAAAGCCTATAAATAGAGATAAAAAGTATGGAAGCAAAGACAAAGAATAGTTATTTTGATACAAGATCGCTTATAAGCAGGATTACTATTGTTGGTGTTTTTGCTGCTTTGTGTTTTGTATGCACCTCCTTTCTTCAGATTAGCTATGCCGGAGGGATGGGATATTTTAATTTTGGTGACTGCATCTCTTTATTAGTCGCGATGTTTATTGGACCGATTGAAGGAATGCTAGTAGGAATGTTAGGTGGCTCGATGTCAGATTTATTCCTTGGGGGAGCTAATTTTGTTCCTTTTACTATCGTTGCAAAAGGAAGCATGTGTCTAGTCACCGGAATATTAATGAAAGTATTAAAGAATCATAAATTCTTACGTTTCATCTCTCCTTTTATAGGGATGATATTCATGGTCTTAACATATGTAGTCTGTTATTACATCCTTTATAAAGAAGGTTTCTGGCTAAGCTCTCTATTTGATTTAGTCCAAGGAGTATCTTCTAGCATCATTGCAATACTGCTTCTTCTTCCATTAGAAAAATCAAAGATAAAGAACTTCCTCCATCTATAATCCTTCTTCATTAGATTCTGATTCCTCCTGATGGGGGAATTTTTCTTCTAGTTGGAGAGAAAATACAAACCCAATAGAAATAGAAAGAAGACCAAATAGAATCGATAAAGCCAAATAAAAGAAATCCTTTTTGGCAAAATAGGCATATCCCCCGGTTAAGATAAAAGCCACCCCAATGATGATAAAAATAATCTTTGTATATTTTTGATTGTCGTTATTCATATTGCCTCCTACTTATATAGTTGGAGGTCACTAGCCAAAAAGGGTACAAAAAAATACTACTATTTTTAGTAAAACAACAATCGAGCAATCATCCTATTCTATTAACTTAGATATTATCGAAGCGATACCTTCATTAATTACCATGGATTTATTTTTGAATCCCATTATGAGGTTTTCTGAATTAAAGAAATCATTAAATGGAGTTACTCAAAAAATGCTAACTCAGCAATTAAGAGAAATGGAAAGCGATGGATTGATAAATAGAAAAGTCTATCCAGCCGTGCCACCTAAAGTCGAATATTCTCTTACCGAATTAGGAAAATCATTAAAACCTGTTATGGATAGCATGTGGAATTGGGGGATTGAATTTAAGAATGCAAACAAATAAAAAAGGAGCCGTCAAACACCTACTAGGTTTTAACAAACTCCGATGTTTATTATTTAATTAGAATATTCTCTTTGTAGAAGTTAGGTCGAATATATGGGCCTTTTTGGCATCAAATGCCAACGAAATCTTATCTCCATTATGAATTGGAGTAGAAAGAGGAATCTTAGCAACCATATCCACTCCACCAAAATCGGTATGGATATAATATTCATGTCCAAGAAGTTCGGCGACATTGACAGTTAGTTCAACTGGAGAAGTAAGTCCTTCCTTATCTTCTTTTACATCATGGATATCTTCCGGACGGATACCATATGCAACTTTATGTCTGCCCTTCAAGGCTTCTTCATAGGAAGAGATCTCGTTCTTAGTATTTTCTACCTTATCAGCAAGAACTTGATCCCATTTTTCTTTCGCAGATAATTCTTCTTCTAATTTGGCTAATCTAGCATTTGCAAGCTCGATTTGTTCCTTATAAAAGGTATCATGGGCAGTTTTTGTACCTCTAGGAAGGGCAATTTCAACTTTGCTTCCATTTAGATAAATCTTGCCATCTTCATATTCGCCTTCAAGAACGTTCATCGCAGGAGAGCCGATGAAAGTTGCAACGAATAGATTCGATGGATGGTCATATATTTCAATTGGGGTACCAATTTGTTGGATATAGCCGCCTTTCATGACGACGATTCTGCTAGCCATGGTCATAGCTTCAGTCTGGTCATGGGTAACATAAATTGTAGTCGCACCTAATGATTCATGTAATCTAACGATTTCACTTCTCATCTGGACACGGAGTTTGGCATCAAGATTAGAAAGAGGTTCATCCATCAAGAATACCTTGGCATTCCTAACAATTGCCCTACCTAAGGCAACACGTTGTCTTTGTCCGCCAGACAAGGCCTTTGGCTTTCTATCTAGATATTCTTCGATTTGGAGAATCTTAGCAGCTTCGGTTACTCTTTCTTTTATCTCTTCTTTTGGAAGGTGACGGATCTTAAGTCCGAAAGCCATGTTGTTATAGACAGTCATATGTGGATAAAGGGCATAGCTTTGGAATACCATGGCTATATCTCTATCCTTTGGGGTCCTATCGTTAGAATATTCCCCATCGATATAAAGTTCACCTCTAGTGATATCTTCTAGACCTGCAATCATTCTTAAAGTCGTTGATTTACCACATCCAGAAGGACCGACAAAGACGATGAATTCATGCTTTTTGATATCAAGATTGAAATCAAATACGGCCTGGACATTATTATCATATACTTTATCTATATGACGTAATGAGACATAAGCACCTTCATGATCGCCACTTTCTTCGACTAAAGATGGTTCTTCCTTTTCAAGAACTTCTTCTAATTTTTTCTTTTTTGACATATTTATATCCTTTGCTTCTCAATTAGTTTATTAATAAAAATAATACTTATCTAGTGCATTGTGCACAAATCAACTTTTGATAATAAAAAATGCCGATAAAATGGCACTTCTATTATTAAATGATTATTATTTTGAGCAATAATCAAGAATATTTTTGTTTTGATAAGGCAAAATATAATTCTAGGAAAGTCGCGTTATGGTAATCACGGATATCTAGATTAGTTAATTCAATGAATTGGTTTAATCTATAAGAGAATGTATTTCGATGGATAAATAATATCTTGCTCGCCTTAATCGCATTGCATCCAGAAACTAGGTATGCTTTAGCAGTTAACATTAATTCATGGGGAATAGATGTAAATAAAGATAGCATCGGTCCATAGAAAGAGAAATTCCCATACATCGTCATCTTTAGGATAAGCTCGCTTAAATAGGTTGATTCATTTGGGAATAAAGATAGACAAGTAGGTAATAAAGATTCTTCAAAAGGTCCAATTTCATGGGATAATAGGATGCTAAAAAGTACGTCCAAGTCATCATGAAGAAGCATTGGAAGACTATCTAGAGGCAAATCATCTTCTTCTTCAAAAGAAAAATAACCAATATTTGGGGAAAGGAAACAAATGGTATTTTTATCTACTCCAATTCCAGTCAAGGCGTTAACAAAATAAGGATGGGAGAAATTGGAGGAAGAAATAAAATAGGCAAAACGAAGCATCTTTATACCTTTAATAAGAAAGTCTCGAATGGACGTAATTTAAAGACATGGTCTTTTAGGATGACATCTTCATAATTATGAAGCAAGACATCCTTTATCCTCCAATAGAAAGAGAAATAGACATCATGATCGCGGAAATTAGATATAACAATAAGCTTTTCATCGCCTAATTCATGCTTATAGGCGAATACATCTGGATGGTTTCTATCTAGCAAATCGAACTTGCCATTAGTAATGATGTTATTAATTTCATCACTTTTCCTTTTATTTATCGCATATTGATAGAAATTCAATATTGAATAAGGGTCACACATCTCTTCATAAACATTGACCCCCTGCTTATAATTTTCATTAACCTTAATCCTACTTGGCTTAGATGAAAAACCGGCATTAAAAGAATTATCCCATTGCATTGGGGTCCTGGCATTTATTCTAGAAGTACGGCAAAGATAATGGGCGATATATTCATCAGAATAGCCATGGTTTCTCATGTTTTTAACTAGGTTCTTGCTACCTACATCTTCATAGAAATCCTCTACATTAGCAAAGCTAACATTGCTCATCCCGATTTCGTCCCCTTGGTAGATAAATGGGGTGCCATACATAAATAATAAGGTAGTAAGAAGGCATTTCGCGGATTCGTCCCTATATTTAACCGAGCCATATTGAGATAAGACACGAGGATGGTCATGATTTGCCCAGTATAAAGGCATCGATGCCCTTTCGTGACATATGTCATACCATTTCTTGAAATTATCTTTTAAAGTGATGACATCGGTTTTGATTTCTTCATCCTTTTTATCAATAGATCCATAAGCCCCATTTACCCAGACTGTATCAAAATTGAAGGCCATATTAATCGAGCCTGAATCTTTATCTACTAATCTAAGACAATCTTTAGGAGTAATCTCTCCCCCTGCTTCTCCAATGGTAAGGCAATCATATTTAGAGAATACCTTCTCCTTGAATTCTAGAAGGAAATCATACATCTCTTTCCTATTTGAGAATTTGCTTGGATCAAGAACATATCCAGATAAATCAGCAGGCTTATCTGAAGAAGCAAAGCTAAGGTCTTTGCCTAGATGGGCAATCGCGTCAAGCCTAAATCCATCTACACCTAAATCTAGGTAATGTTTGGCTATTTTATAATATTCTTCCCTTAATTCGGGATTATTCCAATTCACATCAGGCATCTTGGAAGAGAATATATGTAAATAGAAATAAGGTGTATTAGCTATATTACTCCAAGCGGATTCCCCAAAAAATGAAGCCCAGTTATTTGGAGGAAGTAACTTGCCGTCTTTTTCTATTCCTTTTTCAAAATAATAATAGCCAGCTTCTTTGCTTGATAAATTAGAAATTGCCTTCTTAAACCAAGGATGCTCGCTAGAAGTATGGTTAATTACTAAATCAATTAGGATTTTAATCCCTAATCTATGGGCTTTATCCAATAGATTCTTAAAATCTTCATTAGATCCGAATAATGGATTTATATCATAATAAGAAGATACATCATATCCATTATCATCCATCGGGGAAGCAAATATAGGGCAAATCCAAATAAGGTTTATCCCTAATTCTGCTAGATAATCTAATTTTTGATAAATTCCATTTAAATCCCCGATTCCATCATCATTGCTATCTTTAAAAGATTCAGGATAGATGATGTAACCAATCGAGGAATCCCACCATTTCTTACTCATATGCCTAGATTATAAATTTATTTTCCAAAATAAAAAAGAGAAGCGCTTCAATAAATTATCCTTTTTTAATTAAAAAAGGCATACAAAAGTCAACTTCTTGTCGCAAAAAAATATTCTTCATTTAGAATATGTTTGCTCTTTAAAGAGGTCGTTAGTTTTATTTATGAAGAATTTGATGTTTGTAGTTAAAAAAGCTCTAAAAGGGACTGGATGGTTATATTTCCTTTCCTTTGTTGCCCTTTTCTTTATGACTGTTGCTACTGTTTTTACTTCCTTCCTTTCAAAGGTTTTAGTAGACGCTTTTAAAAACGAATTATATAAAGCGCAGAATATCGAAAAGCTAGTCATAAATATCATTTCTTTAGGCAAAGGCGAGCAATTTATCTACGACAATATGTATGTCTTACCTGTTGCTATTATTGTCTCTAGCCTTGTTTTAGCAGGCATAACCATATTAAGAGGATATTTAAGATTCAAATCTAGCGCCTCAATAAATAAAACCATGCAATATGGGCTATTTTGCCATCTTCAAAACCAACCTTATGAATATTTCCAAAGGGCTAAGACAGGCGATTTGATACAAACTTGTACGAGGGATGTCGATGTCTTAAGGAAGTTCCTCATCATGGAAACTAGCCAAGCCTTCTATACCTTATTTATATTTATATTATGTAGTTCTATTCTATTTGAGATATCGGTCAAATTGACTTTGGTATGTCTTTCTTTATTGCCAATCATGTTCATCTATTCTTTCTTTATTATCAAAGAAGTAAGGAAAAGATATAGGGAAACAGATGATTCAGAAGCCGATATGGTCGATGATATTTCAGAAGTATTAAATTCGATAAGAGTCATAAAAGCCCATAATTCCGAGACTTATGAAATAAATAAATTCGAGGGAAAGCTAAAGGATTATGAAGGCAAATTCAAAAGATGGAAAATTATTTCTTCCTTCTTTTTCTCTTCTAGCGATATCTTCGTCTTCTCTTCTAGCGCCCTAACCCTTATTTATTCTTTATATCTAGTCTATACAGGCGAGATTACTTCCGGAACATTAGTCATTTCTTATTCTTTTATCAATATGATGGTTTGGCCGCTTAGAAATACTGCGACTACTTTATCTAACTTAGGCCAAGTACAAGCTAGCGCAGATAGAATCAAGACTTTATTAGACGAAAAGGAAGAAGATATAGTTAGCGGAGATTCTTTCCAAATAAACGGAGATATTGAATTCAAGAATGTATCTTTTAGCTATCCTGATGAAAAAGAAGTCTTAGTCTTAGATAATGTCTCTTTTAAGATTAAAAAAGGTCAATCAGTCGCGATTTTAGGTAAGACTGGCTCAGGTAAATCTACCTTATTATTATTGTTAACTAGGTTATATGATCCTACTTCAGGGAATATCTATGTTGATGGAAAAGATATCAAATCAATTTCAAAAGAATGCATAAGAAAGCAAATCGTCCCAGTCTTACAAGATCCATTTTTATTCTCTAAGACTATTAAAGATAACATCTCTATTTCCAATAAAGATGCGACTGAAGAAGATATAAAGAAGGCGACTAGGATTGCTTCTTTAAGCAAGACAATTGAATCTTTTGAAAAAGGATATGAAACTCCAGTCGGGGAAAAAGGGGTTACTTTGTCTGGAGGCCAAAAACAAAGAGTCGCCATTGCTAGGACTATCGTATCTAAGGCTAAAGTCATGATATTTGATGATTCTTTATCAGCAGTCGATGCTAAAACAGATTTAGAGATAAGGCAAAAGTTAGCAACATTAGACACTAATCCAACAAAGATAATCATTACTTCAAGAATTAATTCAGCCAAGACTAGCGATTTTATAATTGTTCTAGATAAAGGAAAAGTCGAAGAAATTGGAACTCATGATGAGCTTATCAAGCATGATAAGATTTATTCAAGTCTAGTTTCTATCGCATCAAGGAGGTAATTTATGGCGGATTTTGCATTTAAAGAAGAAAAATTACCTAGCAAGCTTAATTTCAAGGTTTGGTTAAAGATAGGTAAATATGCCTTAAAGCAATATAAATTACTTATCTTATGCCTAATAATGACTTTATTTGTATCTTTTTATGATTCTAGTTTCATTCCCTTAATGAATGCTTCAGCGATTAAAGCTAGCGAATTAATGAGTGGAAATAACACCGCTTCTATTTTCAATTTGGTAATAGAAACCACTTTCATATTCAATATCAAGGCTAACCTAACTTATTTGCAATACATGATTTTATTCATCGTAATGATTCTAGTTAGGTCAGTTGCTATATTCGTCCTATTCTATTTCCAAAGTATCGTATCCATGAAGATTATGGTCGATTTAAGACGTGATTCATTTAGGAAATTACAAGAACTACCATTCTCTTATTTTGATAAGAATTCATCTGGATGGCTAATTGCTAGGATGCAAAATGATACATCTTCGATTGGAGATTTGATTTCTTGGGATGTCAACGCGATTATCTGGGCTGTCTTTGATTTAACATTTACCTTTATAACAATGTTTTCTATCAATTGGCTTTATTCTTTGGTTGTTTTAGCATCTTTACCTATCGTAGTTGTCGTTGTTCCTTTATTTGAAAAAGAAGTCTTGCTTCGTCACCGTATTGCTAGAAATGCCTATTCTTATTATGTAGGTTATCTAGCAGAAACTATAGATGGGGCGAAGACAATCAAGACTTTATCTAGCA
>DAVZIW010000047.1:0-9915 GCA_052273085.1 Candidatus Alloenteromonas sp. | reverse complement strand
GCATAGAAGCGCTCGTTGTGTAAGAGAGATACCTAGAACAACACTACTCTCAAACATTATTGGTGGCATATGACCAATAAGCTTGGTAAGAGAGATACCTAGAACAACACTACTCTCAAACATTATTGGTAATTACGGCAGTGGCAGTGTAGTAAGAGAGATACCTAGAACAACACTACTCTCAAACACGAGGTAGTAGCAAAGAAAGCACCACCCCGTAAGAGAGATACCTAGAACAACACTACTCTCAAACCCCAGAGTATGACGAAATGAGGAATCTTTCGTAAGAGAGATACCTAGAACAACACTACTCTCAAACGGAGAATATAGTTTTGTAAAGTCGCTATCGGTAAGAGAGATACCTAGAACAACACTACTCTCAAACCACACCACTATTATAAACTATAAGTTCACAGTAAGAGAGATACCTAGAACAACACTACTCTCAAACGAGAAACTTTATAAGCGGTCGATTCAAGTTGTAAGAGAGATACCTAGAACAACACTACTCTCAAACTGAAACATTTAGGAAACTTCCACTTGTGTCGTAAGAGAGATACCTAGAACAACACTACTCTCAAACTGGATGTGGCAGTTTTGGTCTTGAATGCGAGTAAGAGAGATACCTAGAACAACACTACTCTCAAACAATTCCTCCAGATAGCGTTTTTCATTTATTGTAAGAGAGATACCTAGAACAACACTACTCTCAAACTATTATTCAAAGAAGGATCTAGACAACGGAGTAAGAGAGATACCTAGAACAACACTACTCTCAAACCTCAAAATTTTTGGGGTTATAGAGGCTTTCACTACCTACAATTAACTAGTTGCTCTAGTGCTTATATTATATATAAAATTCTAAATTTCGCAGTAATCTGCATCAATTAAAATTACTTTTTCTATCTTTTTGTCGGCTTTTCGATTAAAAGAAGACAAATTGATTAAAGAAAGTCCCATTAATCCTAACTCTTTTGATAATAATTCAACTTTTTCCGGCTCCAAAAAAGCAAAGATATCTATGCATGCTATAAATTTAGCCTTTGAAATCTCTTGAATTGCTCTTAAATACGATACAAAAGAATCGAAGAAATCTGTTTGATCAACAGGAGAAAAGCAAAATGAACTAGCTTGCATTATTTTATCTATTCCAAACGTCCTATCAAAAGTCATTGGGTAATTAAAATCCAAAGATATCTCATCAAGTAAATACATTATCTCATCCTGGATTCTGATAATCCTTTGTTTTCTTGAATCATTTAGATATGTAACATTTGCTTGCTTATAAATAAGACCAAGTATCTTTTTAGAGTTTGGATCTAAGTCAAATAGGCTTTTAATGAATAAAACATTCTTATCTAACGGAATAATATCAGAGTCTTTGCTAACCATAATTGTCTCGTCATCTTCTAGAAAAAATGCTCGTACAATACCATAAAGTTGGCTTGGATTCTCTATGACTAAATTATGTATAGAACCAGGGATTGCATCAAACAATCCTTCTATTCCTTTGATTTTTAATGAAATCATAGTTCTACTACCCTACTATCATCAACTAGTACATCCATATCCGAATAGCCCAGAAGAAAATCTATACTAGAAAACTGTTTTTCAGTTATTCTAAGCATCGCAATAAAACCATCTTTAGGCAAGAACTTCTTAATCTTTTCTTTCGTTGATTCGGCTGCCCTGTCATCCAAATCCAACTTTATATAAACGGATTCCTGCATCATGGCAAACCCAGTCTTCTTTAGATTCTTAACAAATGTTGAATATGCCTTCCGCTGGGCCTTCTTTTCAGTAGGCAAATCAAAAAACAATATCGATCTCATGCATCTATACGAGTTCATAATTGATGAACTTCATCCTTTCTATATTATTTTCATTCAAAACAGTTAACATTGATTGAACGTAATTATGGATAGCGTTATCCAAAATCATTGTTTTGCCATCATAAGTGCAACTTGAATTTAGAATATTTATCATTTCTGATTTATAGTTTTCTTTATTAACCTTGTTACTTAATACCAAATAGTCCACAAGAGGTCTTAAAGGTTCCATAAGGTCACATGATAGATTAAATGGGTTTTGTTCTCCTATATGATGGATACCTAATTCAGTCAAATAACCCAAAGCCTTTATTTCCCTATTAATCGCAGATAGTATTATCGAATATCCATAATTCAAATACATATTGATATCACAGTCGCTGCCTCTAGAAAAATCATTGCCAAAGCACGAATTAAAATAGACTTTAGTGGCATGTCCTTCCCTGTTGGTTAAATCGCCTGAAACAATTTCTTTTATATAACCATCCAATTTAGAAACAGCGTCTATATGTTGCAAATATTCGAGGTTTCTTTTTTGGCCAAATATCTTCTTTGATATTATGCAACCCCATAATTTATCTTTTACTTCTTGTCTCCAAGATGTTTGAGCACAGATTTTCGCGTAATTATTGTATGACCCATAATATGGGATTAATTCACCTTGGGGATTATTTTTAGAATCACAAAATATTACCTTAATCTTCTTTTCCATTAGCATAGATAAAAGGGCTGCCGTAATGGCAACCCCAGTGTTTTGAATAATCAAAGTCGTAATTTCATCTAAGCAAATACGTTTTTCAGATTCAGATGTGCGACAGACAAGATAATTTAATGAATGTTCTAATTTACTTCTATTTTTAACAACAACAGTCCGGAACGACATTGTTATTGTCCCTTCCAAAGAACTTTAGAATAGAAGCCGGTTGGGGATTCAACGATAATTGAAACATCGGAAGGCAAGTTAGCTGATATGCAATTTCTTGCAACACATCTAGATCCACCTATTAGGCTTAAGTCTATGCTTGATGCCCCAAGTGACAAGAATAAAACCAGTTGTGATAACACATAGCTCTTCTGCCAAATCATCAAACCATTAAATAAATCGATTGTTTCTGGCTTTTCTAATAATTGACCAATGGATTTAGAGATGCTCAGTAGTGACAAAACCGGAGACTTTGTTTTTTTAATCAAAGTTTTGTACAAAGGCAATATTTCATCGTTGTTCAATTGAACAGGAAGAGCTTTATCACTTGAAGCTGGACTGATAACAATATGAGCATCGTCATATAGGTATGACTTAGCAATCGAACCATCTTCATCAGGCAAACTTATCTTCAATTGTTTTTTTGCAAATTCATCAGTAAGTTTTGATATCTTTCTTATGGTCGACAAATCATCTTTGTCAAAAAATAATTCAGACATGTTTTTAAGCAAGTAACGGCTACCTGTTTTTCCAGTAAAACATACTTTAGAAGAACCTGATTTTATAATTGAATTTACCCTCATAACAGGAATTAAGATCTTCTTTACGTCAAGTTTTAAAACATTAAGAAGGTAATGCTCAATTTTACTTATATCAGTTCCATTAGAATACAAAAGAGGAATCGGTACTACTGTAACTAACGGTTTCTTTTTAACTTCATGTTCTACCAAAGAATAGAAACCGTACGAAATACCACTCTTGCCCCCGTATTTTGTAGCATCAGACAGTGGTCCTTTGCCTTTTACCGGTAATAAGCTTCCGCCTTTGTCTTTACTTGCGGGATATATCGTAGCCTTATTAGTTAACTGTCCACCTTTTATATATTGCATAGTGGTAGTCAAAATATCGTATCTTTCGTATATATTCTTCTTAATCTCTTTAATAGATGAAGAATAATCCCAAACAACATTACCATCACTATCTAATAACGGTTTCTTGGTCGTTACATCTTTGCATTCAAAGATCTTTTTGACGTTCATCGTCCTATCGATGCCTTTATATTTTTCCAAAATCCTTTGCCTTATATCACCGAAATAAATATTGACGGCTCTACCAACACAAATATTTAAATAGGCATCATGAGCATGGTGAAAATGGTTAGCATCCCTAACTTTTATAATGTCATAGTCTCTTCTAAAGTCAGAAACATTCTCCGCTTTTGAATAAACTATTTTTGGAGTATTTCCTTTCTCGTCTTTTTGGAATGCCTTAATTACATCTACAAGAGCTTTTACAGCTTGGTTTGTATAGACAAGTTGTCTATTAACGAAAGCAAGCAAATCATCATCGGTCAACTCGGTTGTCCTAGTTAAATTTGAATATTTCTTTTCCCCGATTAACTTAGCCTTTAAAAGCATCTTATAAAAAGCATTCGCACCAGGAGCTTTAACAGAAGAGGGAATAGGATAGAATCCTTTTTTGGCCCTATTAGCTTTAACACTAACCAAAACTCTATTCTCGATGCTATCATCTTTAACTAATGATTGAGGGACTATATGGTCTATGTCATAGGCTTGCTCATTAAACAACTCCGCCAAATCAATATCTTCTAAGGAATATGCGCACTTCCCCATCTGAGTTAAATACAAATAGAATCTATCACTTCTAAATTTACCCAAGTCAGTCTCGCCTTTTAGTTCCTTGTATGCCTTGTCAAAGGATTCTTTCACCATTGCAGACATTGTCAATTTCTTGGCTTCCTCATATTTCTTGATTAAGTCCTTTTGTCTAGAATCTTTTGCACCTTTCTTGGCTTTATTTGATCTAGTACATTCAACATAATATTCATCTATTGGATGCCCAATAATCTTTTCGACATCTTCAATTATTGCCATGGCTTGAATTAAAGGACGTTTCATGCCGGGAGAGACGTAACAATCATCAACAAAATCCACTATAGCTTGATGCTTTTCTTTTTTATTAGCAAAGTTATAATCGACTTTTTGATTTGCTTTTTCTATTTTCTTTTTGAAGTCGAAAGAATCATCATTTATCAATTCCATCAAAATGAAATTTGTTCTTTCCATCAAGTCAATTAAGCTAATAGAAAACACTTCGCCATATTCATTGGAATAGTTAGTTGTCATATCTAGAAGCTCTTTGGACAACCTTCCCCAGCCGGTAAGTCTTTTGCCTTTTATTTTCTTAATTTGATCAGGATTTAATCCATAGTTGGATTTGAGCCTTTTTTCGATAATCTTCGAATCTTCAAAGATAGTTAAATCTTTAATGATGTCTTCAATCTTGTCTTCGTTATTCTTAACAAAGTCTTCACCTAATGCATTGGAGAAGAATACATAACTGCTCATTGATGCATTTACTTCTTCTAATTCTTTTCCGTTTGAAGTAGTAACGGAGACATCTTCACCATATTTACTAACAAAATATGCAAGAATTCTCTTTTTAGATACGGACATGTTTTTCTTGAAAACATCATTAATTAATCCGTCTTTATCTTCTTTAGAAATTAACGCTCCATTTATCATTGTCTTATTAAGCAAAGATAACACTTGATAACGTTGGAACAGCAACGAATTCAAAGGCAAGCAATAGCAATCAGGTAAATATGTGCATCTATTGAGCATTCTCTTAATAAATTTTTCTGCCGATTCATCTTGATTAACCACGTATTTAAAATTCCAAGGATATATTTTTTCTTGAGAATTTCTTACAACCCAAGAATGTGAGCCTCTTGCATTTCCTTCATCTCCAGAAAAAAGAGGGCCTACGTAATACGGGATCTTAAAGGTCAATAAGGATTCGATCTTATCTATAGTAGTCCCATATTCATCTTTCTTATTTAGAAATGGATAGTAATTAGATTGGGTTTCTAGTATTTTCCTTAATTCGGTTTTATTCAATTGGTATGGGAAAACTCCGTTATCAGTAGAATTTTGCCTAGCAAGATATGTTTTATCTTCTATCTTTTCATAAATAGCCCTTAAGGTAGAATCTTCGATGTTTTCTGCCTTTTTAACTTTATCAATCCCAAGCTTTTCTTTTATGTATTTATAAAAAGCATCTCTATCACAATGCGAACATCTAATCTTTCCTTCAAAAGAATTTGTAGAACCTACATATGCAACATAATTAGATTCACCTTTTAACCTAAAAATCTCATTATAATTAGCCGTTGAAAGATGGGTTTTTACATATTTTTTCAAGTCTTTTAAATCTTTATTATGCTCTTCATATCTTTTGACCATCGCTTTGGAAAGAGTTGTTGAATCACCTAAAAGTTTCCCAATAAGCAAATAATCGTAAATACCTCTAATCAAGCCCAATAACTCAATATGTAGGTCATTTGGGAATAATTCGGATAGCTTTTCTAGTTTTTCATCTGCGTCGGCACTAGAGAAGGTAAAATCTTCTGAATCTATTTCTTCATCATCTTCTGGTTCAAATATTTTTTTAGTAGCAAGCTCGCCACCTGCCATCAATGGATAAACAACCTTAGAAAGATAACGGCCTTTTCCAAATAATTCCGCCAAGGCTTCTTTCTTTCCTGTTATTCCTCTAGCCTTTAATACTTTTTCGTTGAATTCCAAAGCATAACCATCTTCTAGTTTTAGTTTATCTTCGCCTAATTCATTTAATACTTCATTAATTTTTGGCAATAAAGACTTTACGGTTTCTATATCTGATGGTTTGAAATTCTCTACTTCATATAAGAAATTTCCACGATATTTGATCATGTGGGCTAACGCTAAATAAATTAGCCTGATATCCATCTTTTCATTTGTTTCATACAAAGCTTTTCTTAAATGGTAAATGGTAGGATATTCCTTCTTATAATCCTTGTCATTAAAATCCTTATCTACAAAAAGATAGTTATTGTCATTTCTAATTGGTTCGGATTTATCTCCAGGCTTATAGAAAGATTCGTTTAGACGCAAAAAGAAGTTTTTATCGACCTTATCCACTTCTTCTTTAAATAGAATTTGAAGCAAATCAATTCTTTCTGCTCTTCTTTGGATTCTTCTTCTAGCTGCACGGTTAGCTCTTCTAGTCTTGCAGTCTTGTGCTTCATCAAAAAGTCTAGCTCCCCAAAGTGATTTTCCACCTTTTTTGATGATGTGGTTATTTTCGTCGGTGACACACCAGCCGACAGAGTCAGTTCCAAGGTCTAAGCCCATTAAATACTTTTTGGCCATTTGACAATTCCTTTCATTGAGGATATATTGATGGTGTTGTTTTACCTAGAACAACACTACGAGTTCAAATAAAGATTATTCCAAACCTCAGGTAAGTTGTTACCGCAAAGCGCCATAATTGGCGTTTTTTGTTTATCTTAATCTTTAATATCTTCCCCAAGTATTGTCTAGATTATACCAAAACTAGGACCTTATACGATAGAAAAGTCACATACAAACCTAAAAAAATAAAACCGTTTCAATTAACATAAACTCTTAATTAATCATCTAGAGTCGTGTGAGAGAATAAGGAATTCTGTGTAAACCAGAAACTCGCCTTAACGTTGTAATTCTATAACTCGATTAACTCGTCTTCAATATACTCCCTCCCCCTTATTGGCCTTGCGCCTACCTTGAAGTTGTAACGGTTGAACATGGAGACAAGGAACTTTTCCTCGGCGTCCTGGACACAGAACTGCACATGGGCCTTGGCCTGCCTCCTTATTTCCCTGCTGAACAATTCGATCCTGTTGTTGGAATAGGGCTTTTGCCCCTCAGTTCCCTTGGGAACCGGTAGAAGTTGAATATCGTTTTCGGGTCGATGCCGTCTGCCCATTTCCTTATGCCCTTGTACTTGACACCCCATTTGGCAACGAATTCGCCGAAGGACTCGACTGTCTCCGTGTTATTTGCAATTTAATTTTCACCATTAATAAAAATGTCTGAAATTTGACCACTTGATAAACGAAGCTCCACAATCATTCCTCCCCTACTATCAAGTCATCAAAGGATTTTTCGTAACTCTTTTGGAGTTTTATAATCCTTTTTCTCGACTCTCTGATCATATCAAGCGTAACGGACATTTGTTCGACTAGCTTTATTTGTTTAGTCATACTTGGGCATGGAACAATGAATTCCAAAAGATTGCCAACTGTAATCATTGAAACAACAGTACCGGTTTGAATAGTTTTCAATAACATCTGACCAACATTGCTGTTAATAAAACCGCACAAATAAGAGGAAAGCAAGACATCGCGTAAATCTCTAAAAACGACAAACAAGCACTAAAGATTATTCGACATATTAACCACCCTAAATAAGACAAAATGCACCTAGAGGCTTCTTTTTGGCTCTTATAAGCATCTAGACTTAACTTAGATAGATATTTACATAAAGCTAAGATATTTCTTCATAACTTTGATAATCTTTTCTTTTGTAGTTAATCCTTTGCCCACCGACACCTTCAAATACGGGATTGGAAGCATGTCAAAGATCTCCTTCCGGATATAATCCTTAAAGTCATCATAGACATAAAGTCCGTATTTGCCGATGTCTTCTTCCATCTTATCGGAGTCATATTTGAGGGAAGAGCCGTAATCGAAATAATTGAACCACCCCTCAATCTCTCCGGCGATGGAAAGAAGACCATTGGCAATAACGTTAAGATGATAGACGGATACTGGTGAATACACGCGGACGGTTCTAATCGAGATGCTTCCGGAAACCAATCGGGCCTTCCCTAACTTCTTGCAATCGACAGTCACGAAATCATGCCCAATAAAGCCTGCATAATTGTCTTTATTAATGTAAACATATTTGCCGAGAGTCAAATCAAAGAAAGCATGATCGACATGGATACCTATTTGAGTGGCATTATCAAAACGAAGGTTGAGTATCGGAGCAGTAACGATGTTGCTTTCGTTTTGGTGATAATTGAAGAACAGCCTTGCAGAAACGAGTTCGCCCTTTTCGTGATCAAATGCGAGGAGTATATCGTCATCAGTCAGTTCCTCAACCTTCTTTGTTCGACCATCCCCCAAAGCAACAACGGTTCCCTCGATGATACAAACCGGGGAATCCCAACCGAATTTAAACTCGTAATTCCCATCCGCATGATAAACAATCTTGTTGCCTAATGCTTTGTCTGCACCAATAAGTGGAGCGGTATAGTTTTCTTTGCCATGCACTCCTACTTTCACGCCGTCTTTGTAAACGGGCTTTGTTGTAAAGTAATATCCATAGCCTGATTTTGTCGTAAACTTAAAGTACCTACCTTTAATGACATTCACCTTGAGATCTCCTGTGTTGTTGTAGCCCACTTGCTCAAAACCACCATTTTCGGTCTCCGACTCATAAAGCGTGTATTCCACATGGCCGGAACCGCTGTTTCCTGAAGTCGTGATGTCAACGCTGACACCTTCGAAAGGAGTGATGTAAACATGGATATCGTCATCGCCGACCTCATACCAGTTGGACTGGTCAATTTCCTTTCTCACGCCATCGCCGAAGTCGACTTGGATACCGGCAGTGCGCTTTGTCTGGAACTTTACGTATTTCTGATTGCTAACCTGGTAGGACTTGATATCAGTGGAATTCTCAGCAGATAAGGCGGCAGAATTAGTGCCGTTAGCGTCATCGGCGTAACTAATCGTGTAGCCATAAACGTTGTTATCAAATTGCTTGGTCAATTGAACAGAAACATTTACGGTCGTTTCGTATTTCCCGTTCCAGTAAAAATTCTCGTTTTCTTTTGCAGACGTTACAACCTGATTCGGTGCGATAAGTGACTCCTTAAACCCGTGGGATGTTTTAAAGATGGCGGTCGCTTGCTTGTTGACGGCAACTTTCTTCGTACCTTCAGTTGAGGTGGCAATGAGATTGGTCGCATCAACAGAGGAAAAATCAGCGGACGATCCACCGGAATTCGTATGCGTAACCTGTCCCCCAAAATGCCCTGTTGAGGAAATCGAAAAAAGTCCATTGTCAACAAGCTTGCCATCGACTCCGATTCCAGCTACCGGATAACTAAATGACGAAGAAGAATCAAAATTCGCTAAATCCGCACACGTGTACACAATCAAATCGGAATTGAGGCTTAACTTGCCACCTTTTTTTATATTCAAGGAGGAGCCGGGATAAATTTTCAACTGGTGATCAAGAGTGAATTCTCCTCCATTCTCAATATACAAAT
>DAVZIW010000046.1:0-10660 GCA_052273085.1 Candidatus Alloenteromonas sp. | reverse complement strand
AGCTACCCTTAAGAATTATCTAACTCAAGATAGTTTCCAACTCATTAGGGTTACTAACGATAAGAAAAAAGGGAAACTTGCGATTACTGATTATAAATTGATAAAGGAAAATGGCCCTTATTCCCTTCTAGATGTCCATTTGTCTAGTGGTAGGAAGAACCAAATTAGGGTACAGCTAGGTCATATTGGGCATTATGTAATTGGCGACGACAAATATGGCGAGCCTGCAGACCCTATAAAGCGATTAGGATTGCATGCTTACCAATTAACATTTACAAATCCTCTTTCTGGAAAGAAATATGATTTAAAAAGCGATATGCCAGCCTGTTTCAAGCAATTGATATTTAAACAGAAACAGACAAGTGTCAAAAAAGAAGAAAAAGTTATTTCCAGAGATAGCAGGGCTATGACTAAAATAAAAAAAGGACGTAGAAAGGAGAGGCGCCTATGATGAAATTAAGTTACTGGTGGTCAAAATTCAAAGAAGCCATTATTTCAACTTTGCCAATCGCGATTGTTATTATCGTTTTCTTTCTTGTCGAACGCTTTGCCTTGCCTAGTGGAACTTTCGATGAGAAATATTTAATTACTAATACTGATATTTATACTTTCTTGATAGCTGTCTTAATGATTATTATCGGTATGGGGTTATTTAATTTAGGTACCGAGCAATCTATGACTGAAATTGGCCAGATAATCGGTGGATCCTTGGTTAAGAAAAGAAACTTCTTCTTCGTAATAGCCATGACCTTTATCCTTGGCGTTTTGGTTACTATTGCTGAACCTGATTTAACTGTTTTGTCTAGCCAAATCGGTATTGATGAACAAATCATTGTTTGGACAATCGGTGTCGGGGTTGGAGTATTCCTAGTTATTGGTATGTTTAGGGTATTCTTCTCCTTGAATCTAAATGTAATGTTTATATCTTTCTATGCATTGGTATTCATGCTTCTATATATAGTTGATCCAAGATTTATACCAATTTGCTTTGATTCGGGCGGAGTTACTACCGGCCCTGTAACTGTTCCATTCTTATTGGGATTTGGTTTAGGTATGGCGGCTAGCCATGGTGCTAAATCGGCTGAGGATTCATTCGGTTTAACTGCTTTATGTTCGATTGGACCAATATTATTTGTCGTAATAATTGCTGCCATCATGAAGGCAACTGGACAAGAACTGCCTTCGATTAGCGATTATAAAGATCCTTTGGCAGGGTTAGAGCCTGATTTAGCAAAGAACTTCGGGCATTCATTGTTGGATTGCCTTAAGAGTGTAGCTATATCAGTCCTTCCTATTTTGGGATTCTTCATTGTCTATGAATTGCTTTTCATCAAACTTCCATGGAAGACTGTTGCCCGTATCATCATTGGTATGGTTATCGTCTATATTGGTTTAGTCTTATTCCTAGCAGCAGTTGAAGCTGGCTTCATGCCTATTGCTTCTAAAGTAGGACAGACATTAGGGTCATCTCCATCATTCTTGCCATACGCTCTTCTTTTAGCAGCTTTATTTGGCTTGTTTGGTGTTCTAGCAGAACCTGCCGTACACGTCTTAGTCCAACAAGTACAGGATATTAGTGAAGGTGTCATAAGAAAGACTACAATGCTTATTGTCTTATCGCTTTCAATCGGAACTGCTGTTTGCTTGCAAGTTATTCGTGCCTATTTCCAATTTGACATCATGTATTACTTAATTCCAGGTTACATCATAGCTTTCTTGTTATCGTTTATGGTTCCAAAGATTTATACCGCGATGGCTTTTGATTCCGGCGGAGTTGCTTCTGGGCCTATGACTTCTACGTTCATTCTTCCTTTCTGTATCGGCTTTGCCTTTGCTAGGGGAGAAGACGTCTATTTATATGGGTTTGGTCTAGTAGCTATGGTTGCTATGATGCCTTTAATCGTCCTTCAAGGATTAGGTTTATATAGCAAGATTAAAACCAACGTCCTATATAAGAAGACTAGAAAACGTCTAATTGAGGAAAACGATGATCAAATCATCCACTTTGTTGACGAGGAGGTAGCCTAATGGGAAAAGAATTTATCCCTTATGAAGAAAATCATAAATTGCATCGACTACTTTTTGTAACAGTCGTCGTTAGGGATGGACAAAGAGATGCAATCAGTGAAATCTTATTTAATAATGAGGCATTTATATGCACTTGCTTCCATGGAAGAGGGACTGCCACTAGCACCATGATTGAAGTCATGGGTATAGGCGAACTTAAAAAAGATGTAATTATATCTATTGTAAAAGAAGATAGGTGGCCTATATTAAAATCCGAACTGGAAGCTAGGTTTGGCATATCTGCCCTTTCTAAAGGCATTGCCTATTGTTGTCCGATTGATTCGGTTTTGGGTGTTTCCATCTACAAGATGTTATCGAATACCCAATTCCAGGAAAAGACGACATTAAAGGAAAGGATAGAATCAAAAATCGAATCCAAGAAGGAAAAGATTGAATTAAGAAAAGAGCAAAGAGAAAAGGAGAAAGAAAACAATGGAAACTAACCATGAATTGATTATTTGTATTGTTAACCACGGCTTCACTGATTTGGTAATGTCTGCTGCTAGAGACGCTGGTGCTAGAGGCGGAACAGTTTTCAACGCTAGAGGAACAGGCAACAAAGATATGGAAAAACTTTTCGGCGTTGTCATTACTCCTGAAAAAGAAGTAGTTCTTATCTTGGTAGAATCCTCAATTAGGGACGCCGTCATGCTCTCCGTTAACAAAGGAGCCGGTATGAATACAAAAGGACAGGGCATCGCCTTTAGCATTCCTGTTAAAGACGTTGTTGGAATTGGGGAAGAAAAGAAAAAGGAAGAAGAATAAAATATATGGCTTCAAGCCTCTCTTCATATAGACGAAATAATTTTGATATCAAAGCTTTTCTAAAAGAGAAACTATCGTTTTTATTTAACCCATGGAGTGATTTTTATTATGGAGTCGCCCTTGTTTTAATTGGTTTTGCTTGGTGTGCCTATGGGTTAATAGAAAACCAATTTACTAGTGCTTTTAACTGGGATTATTCTCATCAATATTTACCGTTTGCCTATGATTACGCCTTGAGTTGGAGAACGTTTTTCAAAACCGGTCAATTCCCTTTATATGATCCTTATTTATTCTTGGGTGGAGACAATATTGGTTCAAATACATATTATGGGTTATTTGATCCTTTTGTTATCGTAATGTCATTTTTTCCATTATCTTGGATACCGGCTTTATATGCTTTATCAACGATTATAAAGCTAACAATGACCGCATTTTTTGCTAAAGCATATCTAACCTATATGGGCATAGAAAAGAATACTGCTAGGTTTGGGGCTTTGGCTATTGCTTTTTCAGGTTATCTGAATTTCATGGTAGGATTCCCTACCTTTGTATCTGCGATAACTTATTTACCTTTAGTTTTGTTAGGAATAGAAAAGACAATTAAAGAAGGAAAGATTGGGAATCTAGTTATTGGAATTTTCCTTATTGAATTATCTTGTTTCTTATTGCTTGTTCCTACCTGTATTTTTGGTGTGATGTATGCTTTGTGGCGTTACTTTACTACTATTAGGCAAAGAAATATCAAAGATAATGGCAGGGGAATTATTTTAGGAATATCTGCTTTTGCTTTAGGATTAATGCTTGGGGCATGGGCTTTGCTTCCTTCATATAGGCAATCAAGTTTATCGGGAAGAACTTCTTCAATTGGACAAGCTTATTTTAATTCCTTGAAAGGTTCGTTTAACGATAGGCAATATTATAGGTTCTTCTCATTATTATTCGAGCAAGTAGGGGATAACCCAGGTAGACAATTGATGGGATTAATATCATTCTTTTTCCCAACTGGCGGATTTCAAACACTGCCGTTAGTAATTGCTAAAAATGGTATCTATGATGCCTGGACAGCCTCCTTATTTTGCTACACGCCCTTCATATTTTTGTTTTTCTCTTCTTTTATTATGTCTATCAAAGAAAAGCGAATTGACCATATATTAGCTATATGCGGTTGCCTTTTCCTTGTATTTACAACGTTTGCCTATTATTTCTTTTTTGGCTTTAGCGGGAATGGATATGGAAGGTGGTTTTTCATTCTTGTTCCTCTTATTGTCTATTATGGGTGCAGGGCCTTTGATAAAAGAAAAGAATATTCCCCTTATATTTATTTAGCAGGGTCTGCCTTAGCCTTTTTTGGCACGATTCTTTCTTATTTTTCTATTTTCTGGTTATTAGAAGGAAAGAAATTTAGCGTCGTTAATGGGATGACTTATTTTAAGAACATCTATTTGATGCCGAATGAAAATTATGATGATTTATTTAGGCAATGGTATTTATATTACCAATTGATTTTGATTGGTGTTGAAACCTTATTGCTACTTTTGTTCCAAAAGAAAAAATATCTACCACATATATTCTTTGTTTGCATAGCTGCTGAAGCCATTGTTATGGGCAATAGCGGTTATATGTATAACGGATTATGGTCAATTAAGAATACCTATATGGGTGGAGAAGTCTCTTTGGCCAATAATAGAGAAATGGCCAAGCGAATTAGAGATAATGAGAATTCCTTTTATAGAGCCTATGTTGATGATAGCGGAGGAAGTGAGAATTACCAGTTTGCTATAGGGCTACCTGAATCTAGCGGCTTTCATTCCCTCCTTAATTTTGAAGTAAATGATTTTGCGGTCATGAATGGCCTTAAATATTCTTCATCAACAAGAAAGACATATGATGATCAAAGCTTTGTCGATACTGGGTGGAGTGGGAATTATAGATCTAAAAAATGGGGCGTGGATTCTGCTTTAGGGTTTAGATATTACATTGTTACAACTCCGATAAATGGCTGGATAGGGGAAAATGTTCCTTTTGGTGCGGAAGAAATCGAAGAATATTCAGTCGATAGAAATAAATATAGGGTATTTAGGGTCAATGAGGATTATTTACCTTCTTTAGGACATGCGATTGATAAAGATTTAGTTTATGAATTAAAGGTTGAAAAAGAATTCCAACAAACTAATTTCTACGGGAATGGGGGAGATAATTTCTTTAGATATTATGATATATCTCAAATAGAGCAAAACGGTGCCATATTCAACGAAGGAGAAGTTCCTGAAGGAATTAATATCAGGAATGATTTAGATTGGACTGCTTCAAACATGAAAAACAAATATGGGTCAATCTATTATTCTTATTATAGCGGTTTGAAATTTGAGAATTATGTTGGGAATGAGGGGGATGGAATTTATCCTTCTAGCAATTCGAGTTATAAAAACGAGGGGGTTAATTATTTCTTTTCTAATAATCAATCTGTTACTAGTTTTGTCAATAATAGCGAGATAGTCGCTGGAAAAGATCACCTTGTTATTTTAAAAAATTCGACATCGGATCCATATTTCAATTCAAGTTATGAAGGGGCTTATATCGAATTCAAATATTATAACTCCTCCTATAATTCTTCCTCTCAGTCTAGCTTTTATGATTTTATGCCTCAAATCATGGTGTTTGGAGATAAGCTTGATTCAGAAGGTAATGTAATTGAGAACCAACTTCTTTCTTATGAATATAAAGGAATGAAAAATATAGCCTCTACCGATAAAAACCATTCTGATAAATCTACGATTGGGTTATATGCAAAAGGTGGCAAGGTAAAGAATATTGTTCTTTATTGGCCAAAATATGGCAATTCAAGTACCCATAAACATAAAGTATCCACGTCTACTATAAAGATGCTTGTAGAAGACTATTCAATCGTTAATGAAAAGGTAACTAAATTACGTAATGGGTCGCTTAAAAATGTTAAACATAATGTAAATTTCTATACTTTCGACACTGCTTATACAGATGACACAGTCGTATCTACTCAGCTTGCTTATGATTTAGGATGGAAAGTAAAAGTTAAGAAAGAAGATGGATCAACATTAAATTGTAAGACTTACAAACTTAATGGTGGCTTATTTGGATTCGATGCACCTAGTGGGAATAATTCCTATGTTCTTGAATTTGATACGGTATATCTAAAAGAAGGTGGATATATGGGCCTTGCTTCTTTAATCTTATTCAGTGGTTATCTATATTATATGGATAATAAAAAGAAGAAGAGTAGGCTAGGCTTTTCTCTTCTTCCTTAATTTATTTTACAAATGAATTTAAATAGATATCGTAAACCCTGTTTTTCTTTATCCCCATTGATTTAGCAACGTTGGAAACGGCTTCTTTTCCGCTTCTACCAAATTCGAGTTCATCTTTTAATGCTAAGGCAATTTGATTGTCATCAATTTCTTTTTTGCTATCTTTCTTGCCTTCAACAACAATAACCATTTCTCCTTTTAAAGTTGCTTCATCTAATAAGGCTAATTCAACTAAACTGCCACGAATAAATTCTTCATGAAGCTTAGTCAATTCTCTTGCTATAACAGCTTTTCTATCACCTAGAGTAGCTGCCATTGCAACAAGAGTTTTATTTATTCTATGTGGAGATTCATAGAAGATTAAGGTTTCCTTTTTTGCTTCTAAATCTTTGAGTTCTGCGTTTCTTTCACTTTCTTTTGCGGACAAAAATCCATGGAAATAGAAATGAGAACTATCTAATCCAGAACAAACTAAAGCATTAATTGCAGCACTTGGTCCAGATGTTACCGAAACGTTTATTTCATTCTCTAAACATTTCTTTACTAATCTAGTTCCTGGATCAGAAATTGCAGGATAGCCAGCATCTGACATATACGCTACTTTCTTTCCTTGCTTTAGGAGAGTAACTATTTTAGAAGAAGCTTCTTCTTCGTTATGCTCATGGCAAGAAATGAAAGGCTTGGAGATGTTGAAATGGGCCATTAAAGAACCGGAATTCCTAGTATCTTCAGCAGCGATAAAATCCATTTCCTTTAAAACTGAAATAGCGCGTGGGCTCATTTCATCTAGATTTCCAATCGGAGTAGAAATTAGATAAAGCAAAGGAGTGGAGGATGAAAAATTAAACTTTCTGTCCATTCTTATTGTCTCTAAATCTATTGTTATTCCTGTTTTTGTTATGATGGAAATTTCTCTTGTCGTTTCTAGGACGTTGCTGGTTGTCCCTGCTTTTATTGTTTCTATCTTTTTGGAAATTATTTTGTTGGGCTGCTTTATTTCTATTATCTTTATCTACATGCATGCCCATATAGGAATTATCTTTAGTATTGCTGCTAGAGATATTGTAATCAGGTAACTTATATTCCTTGTCTAGGCTAATTTCTTTCTTTTTATAAGTTCCATTCATCATGGCTTTTATATCTTCTAATGGGAAGGTACGGAAATCATCTTTTGTTTGATTAGTTAATCTAACCATCCTGGAAATGATATTAAATGAATCGACAAAATAATCACCTTCATCCAAATGGATTTTAGTACCTAGGTGAGGGAAATCTTTTTTCACGATTGTATAAGTATCATCTTCAAAAGAAAGACAGCATATTAATTTACCACACGGTCCGCTTAATTTTGGAATATTAAGGGTAAGCATTTGGTTTTTGGCTTTAGCAATTGAAATAGCATCGAACTGGGTAAGGAAGGTGGAACAGCATAATGGCAATCCACAAATTCCAATCCCACCGACCATTTTGGCCTTGTCTCTAGATGCAATTTGCTTTAGTTCGATTCTAGCAGGAATCAAACGTACTAGTTTTTTTAATAGTTCACGGAAGTCGACTCTTTTTTCGCTTGATGTATAAGAAATGGTTACTTTTGAACCATCTAAAGTATATACGGCATCGATTAAATCCATGGCTAGCCCAAGAGATTCGACTTCTCTTCTAGTGATGGCTAAGGCTTTCTTTCCTTGCTCCAAATTGAAATTATAGTCGATCATGTCGTCTTTAGTTGGCTTTCTTAATATGGGCTTTAATTCCAAGTTTCCTTTATAGGTAGAAATCTTATATAAAGGCGTGGCGACAGTCCCCATTTCTAGACCTGTAACAGTTTCAACAACAACTAGGTCATCTTCTTTTAAATCATTAAATTCAGTGGAAAAGAAGTAGGTCTTATCATTACCTAGAAATCTTATTCCGACATAAAACATTTCAGTTTCGTCCATTATCTACTCCTTGCAAATTAAACTTATAAGGTGGGTCAGCAATAAACCTAGATTGATGTTAGATTCAATCTCTCCCCTTAATGTTAATACATTTGTTAGGGCTTCTTCTATAGAAGAAATGCTAACCTCATAATTTTTCATCAATTCAATCTTGCTTTTTAATACAGGGGTCTTGTTATTTTTTATAGAAAGAGCGTCTTCTAACGATAAACTTAAAAAATCAAACAACCTTCTAGCATTGACCCTAGTATTAATTAATGGGATTACCTGGCTTTCAATTGCAAACCTAGCGTAGGAAGGGGAGGAAGATAGTCCATCCACAAGGCAATTGAATGCTTGCTTTGTATTTTTATAATCATCTGTTTCTACAATGCTTTTAATTAAGCTAGCGTCGTTGTAGAAAGGGGAAAGAAGTTCGGCATCTTCTTCATTTATCCCATTTTCAATGGCTTCTTTTTCTACTTCTTCTCTAGGCTTTAGAAGCAGTCTAATAGATTCGCATCTAGAGATTATAGTAGGTAATATCTTGGCTTCGTTATTAGAGGTAAGTATTGCATATGTATTTGGGGTAGGTTCTTCTAGGAATTTCAAAATTGAATTGCAGGCTTCCCCAGTCATATTTTCTACTTGGTGGATTATATAAATCATTATGCCTTTTTCTTCTAAGGCTGTTTTTGAGAATGAAGTAGTAACTAATCCGACATCTTCTTTTTTAATAGAAGCTTCTTCTCCGTTACAAATTATTAAATCAGGGTATTCTCCATCTTCAATTCTTTTGCATGTGTTGCATGTTTCATCTGCTAAAGGATCCCCATGGTCGCAAAGAATTGACTTAGCCATGAAAATAGCAATTTCTTTTAATGGAATTCCAGGTTCACCTAATAAAAGATAGGCATGGGCAATTCTATTACCTTTTATGGCAAGAGAAAAAGTTTTGCTTAGAAGAGGCTGATTTTTTTCGACATAATTCTTTATACCCATTATTTAGATATTGTTTCCTTTATGATTTTGTATACTTCATCTTCGACTTCATTTAATGGCTTAGAAGCATCAACAATGACATAACGGGTCGAGTATTTTTTAGCTAAAGCACGGAAATTATCTCTAACTTTTTTATGGAATTCGAGTTTTTCTAAATCTAGTCTATTTACTTCTCTTCCCTTATTTTTTTCTATTCTTTTTAGTCCTTCTTCTGGCTCTAAATCAAATAGAAGTGTGAGGTCAGGATATTCGCCTTCTGCTGCAAACATGTTAATAGAAAGAACTTCATCAACTCCTAAACCTCTAGCACCACCTTGATATGCTAAAGAAGAATCAAGATAGCGATCACAAAGTACTATCTCTCCTCTTTCTAATGCTGGCCAAATCTTTTCAACTAGGTGCTGTCTTCTGCTAGCGGCATATAAAAGAGCTTCGGTCCTAGGATCCATCTTGGTATTGGCCTTATCTAGGATTACGTTTCTAATTTCTTCTGCAATTGGAGTTCCTCCAGGCTCTCTAGTTAAGACTAATTTGTAGCCTTCTTTTGTTAACCTAGCAGCAACATCTTTCATGACGGTAGATTTTCCTGAACCTTCCCCGCCTTCAAATGTAATGAATTTGCTCATAATTTCTTCCTTCCTTCAATTGCTTTGGACAAAGTCAAAGTATCGGCATAATCGATAGAAGCCCCCATTGGGAGTCCATAGGCTAAACGAGTAACGACAACATCTTCACTTTCTAATATCTTAGATAGATATAAAGATGTGGTTTCCCCTTCTAGAGTCGGGCTAGTCGCGATTATTATTTCCTTTATACCTTCGGTTTGTATCCTTTTTAATAAAGAGGCGATATTTAAATCGTCTGGACCAATTCCCTTATTAGGAGAGATTAAACCTCCTAAACAATGATATACCCCTTTAAAAGAATTCATTTTCTCAAATGGCAAGATATCTTTTGGATAAGCTAAAACAATGCAAGTGGAGTGGTCTAGTGTTTTATCTTGGCAAATAGGACAAACTTCCTCTTCGCTATATAAACCACATATTTTGCATTTATGGATATTGTTTTTGCTATCAGTTAGGGCCTTGGCAAATTGATCGATATCATCTTTTTTCATTTCCAAAACGGCATAGGCCATACGTTCAGCGCTTTTAGTACCTATTCCTGGTAATTTTGAAAAAGAATCAATCAAAGACAAAAGCGTTTTTAATTCGCTCATTATTAAAACATCATTCCTTTTTGACCGGTAATTTTGGTTTCAATTTCGTCGTTTTCTTTTGCGATTTGTTCCAAGGCTTCGTTTAATGCTAAGGAAATGGCTTCTTCTAACATTTCCTTGTTTTCAGGATCAAGAGCATCTTTATCGATATTGATGGATTTGATTTTTCTTGAGCCTAATACGACTAATTCAACCATTCCGGACTTAGAAACTTTGAATTCCTTTTGTTCTAATTCATCATGGGCTTTCTTTAGTTCGCGTTGCATCCTTTGGGCTTGGGCAAGCATTTGTTGCATTGGGTTTGGCATATTAATTAATCTCCTTTGGTAATACTAAATTAATATCTTTTAAGTTTGGAAGTTTATTTATTTTGCTGCAAGTTCACGAATTCGCTGCGGGCTTTG
>DAVZIW010000045.1:0-10819 GCA_052273085.1 Candidatus Alloenteromonas sp. | reverse complement strand
CTATTGAATACCCTGCCAATCCAATAGAAACAATTATGTAGCAAGGAATGTTTATAAGATCAAAAAGCAAGGTTAGATAAGTCAAAGACATCGCCAAGTCTTTATCTTTTGCACCTTTATCAATAAGCATGGAAGAAATTCCAACATTAGAAATAATCCTAAAGATATAGGCCACTATATACGGAATGAAAAACAATAACATCGCTAATCCAAAACCAAAAAGCAAACGATAAGAATGGAAACAAACATCCTTGAACTGAGCTTTTCTAGTAGATGGAAGTTTTGATGTTTGAAAATCTTCCTCTGAAAAATTAGTTTTCTTCATTTTACTTTTATTAACTCCGCTACATCAGGGTTCTTACTTTCTATTATTTCTTTTGGAGATGACTTGGTTATTATCTTTCCCTCTTTCATTACAAATATTTCATCTGCAATCTCTAAAGCCAAACTTATATCGTGCATGACAAAAATTTTAGTAACATTAGAATCCAGGATTACTTTGTTTATTTTTTCTAAACACAAAACGGTATTAGGCCTATCCAAATTAGAAAAAGCTTCATCAAATATATAAACATCGCTACTTTTGACTAAAGCCTTGCATATACTTGCTCTTTGAGCCTGACCAATAGAAATTTCCCTAGGCAAGCGGCTTAAACATTGGTTAATGCCAAATTCTTTGCTTATCTTATTAACCCTATATCTAATTTCGTCTTCTTTAAAACCCGCAAGTTGCAACGGAAAAGCAATATTATTGAAAATAGGCAAATGGGGATAAAGAGCAATGTCTTGATTTACATATGAGCATCTTCTATCTTTGGCACTTTTCATATTAACATTAGTATCACCAAAGAATATGTCACCTTCATAATCAACAACACCAAGTATTGCTTTTAATAAAGTTGTCTTGCCACACCCAGAAGGACCAACAATCACGTTATTGATACCAGGTTTTAAAGTTAACGAAATATTATCCAGAGCTAAAATCTCATAATCTTTTGTTAAGTATTTATATGTAACATTAGAAACAGTTATCTTAGGCATAATCATTAATATTTTTAACCAAAATCCTATTAAAGAAAATAGATACTAATTAAAAGGGCCGAATTAATCAGTCCTTAGCTGTCGAATTTCAATTAAGCGTAGAATTGAAGGTTGCAGATATATAATTCGGTTCCACCTTCATCGTTTAACGCCCAGGTTGGACACCATGTAGCATCACCTTGAACAGTAACCAATTTCACTTTCATCCTATACCAATTGTTATACCACATAATAGATTTCACTGAATTGCCATATAAATCAGAGAAAGATAAATAATCTGCATTGTGGTCATTGCAAGCACCCGTTGCATTGTGCCAAATTCCTTCCTTCGATATAACCCAATAGAAGTTATTGCCCTTGGTTACTTTGACATCAACGCTGAAGTATCCATATCCAGCATGGTAAGCACCACCTACCGCCTTTAGACTATCGCCTTGTTTTATTTTTGTATTGATATCTATGAATGTTAATTCAGTTTGTCCAGTAGTTACAACTTTCATGCAGGTTTTGCCATCCTCTTCAACTTTTGTCATTGTCGAAGTTGTATTGTTTAAAGCAAAACCTAATGGATCATAATCCGGTTTATCATCAGGTGTTTTAGTTTCACCAACTACAGGTTCAACACTAAATCTAACATTTGTGATGTAGGTAAACGTAGCTCCTAGTTCGAATCTAACTGCACCATTGATATTGTTTAATATTTCAAAATTGAACGTGTACCACTGATCGACATTGAATTTATCAACTTCTACCCCGTTTTGATAACTCTTAACGAATAATCCTTCCGGATGCGAAGAAGCCCAGCTCCAATCGGCGGTCGGATGCATCCAAACATCGCTATAAGGTACATAAGCATGCGGATCATCATGATATGTAGAATAAATGTCGAAAGATACATATTTATAGTTACTTAAGAAGAATTGACCTGGAACATTATCTTTGCTCATAACGTCATCGAAATATAAGGCTCCATTTCCATAAACGGTGAACAAGTCTTCTCCGCCGATTGTCTTTCTTGATATTTGAGTTAAACCATCAGAAGTTGAAATACCGTGTTTTTTGGCTTGGAATCCTTTGTCCCAGGTAGTTCCAAATCTAAGGCTTTGCAAGGTAATTGAATGAGAAACCTCTCCAAATTCCATATAAATAGAATTTAATTAATTAGATGCGACAGGACCTGTTCCGCCATCAATTTTAATCGAAACGGTATACCAAACATTTGGACTAATAGTTTGGGTTTCGACTGTATCCTTATATATTCTTACAAAACTATTATCTAGCGTATTTGTAGTTCCATCTGTTTTGAATGTTTGCTCTTTTCCGAATGCATGAATGCTATTGTTTGAATAGCTTCCATCAAACTTAACTTCGAAAGATATATTGGAATAACTAGTTAAGAATGCATCGCTATCAAAATAGGCTCCATTAAAACCAATCTTTCCAAATCCATCTACTTTAGCCACTTCATGGTCATAGCCAGTTATAGAAGACATCTTTATTGTCTCTGCATTTAGATTCAAGAAATTACCAACATTAAGTTTTGTTGCTCTTGGATCATTTTCATCTATTTGAGAAACAATTGATTCTCCTAACTCTTGGATAGGGCTCCATTTGCCTGAAGGGACACCGTCTTTAGCAAAGAACATTTCATGGCATTTACAGCAAATGTAATATTCTTGAATGCCGTATCCGAATGTTTCGGGTTTTGATTCACTCGTAAGGTTGCCTTGTCCTTTGTAATGATTTCCATCATGCTCACACGCGGATGCACTTGGAAGGATTATGCCGTTATTTGCTTGCATACAAACATAAGCAAAAAACGCAGCAAAGATGCCGAAAAATGGGATAAAAATTTTCTGTTTCGAGTTCATGTTTTGATACCTCTTGATTAAAAATTAACATATATAAAAAATTTAAAACATGTCAAAAGAAGAACAAAAAATGGAAAATTTAATAACTGGCTGCAAGTAGATAAATGTACTTTTTTGGTTAGTCTAAAAGGATAAAAATATATTATTTTTAAGACATTAATTGAAGCAAAAGAAAAGGACTGCTACTAGTTACAGCAAGCAGTCCTTAAGAAACTAAATAGATGTTATTGTTTGGTCAAATATTGTCCTTTGACTTCTTCGTAATTTACATTTGAATTAAACATCAATTTAGTTCCGTCATCGGAAAGAGTCATAGAAACGTCGATGCTATCATTATAGGAAAGTGAAGCTTTTATGGTTATCGTTTTTCCTTCCACACTATAAGGGTATTCTCCTTCAGGGATAATAGTTTCAACACCGTTATTAACCCAAGACAATTTACATGTCGAAGCATCTTTAAAGAATAAAGTTATGGTGCAGTTGTATGTTGTTGGATAATAAAGCTCATCATCATAATAATCGTAACTTACATTACCATTATCAGTGAATGTAGACCCAACCAATGGATTAGACATTACTTCTTCGCTCACTACAACATAAGTAAAGGCAGTAACATCGACTGTAACGGTTACTTTCTTGGTAGAAGTTTTTAAAACTAAAGTATTTTCAGAAGCAGCATATGTGCAAGCTTCGCCTTTATAGGTTCCATTTCCATCTCCGTTAAGAATTAAGGAAGCACTAGTCTCACCTTCTAATTTATATTCTCCAATATAAGAATCTAAAAGAATACGAGCAGGGTCCCATTTTCCAGTTTGCTTCAAACGATATTTAACAACTCCGTTAACTAAAACGTTATAAGAAGCGCCTTGAGCATTAAATCTGTCTTTATAAGCCGAGCCTTGTTCAGTTATTTCTATTGTGACGCCATCTCTAACAAATTCTTTTTTAGAAGAATCAACATAGAGAGAATAGACCAAATTGGTATTTTCTCCTTCCTTTTTTAAAAGTTGGAAAGTAGTCAAATAGGAGGTTGAATCAATAGAAACCGAATCATAATACCCTGTGTACATATCAGCTACATAACTAGGAGTATCTTTCCCAGATCTAAATCCTATATATAAAGAGGATGTAAAGATTTCTTCTTCATTATCGAAGGAAGAATCTGCAATAATGTTAGTTCCATCATAATAGAACTTGAATTTCTTTCCTTCATCATTAGAAGCAATAGCTTCGCCTTTATTCTTATTTGTAGCAACTGAAACGACAAAATAAGTCTTTAGGCTTTCTGAGGTTGCACCGTAACCAAAAGTAAGCAAACCTGATTCATCGATTGCTAACTTATATGATATGCCCCAACCAGCAGTTTCGGCTTTGCCTTTTGCGGTTGTAGTGCCAAAATATTCACCTACAAAGCTATATCCAGCAAACTTGCCAGCTTCGACTTCGGTAACAGAAAATGATAAAGCAGTCCCGTCTTTTATCTCAGGAACAGCAAGTTTGTAATAATCGTCAACTAAATCGGATTCAGTAAACTTGTTATTAACTACTTCTCCACCATAATTTAAAGTATAGGAATAAGAAACTTCTTTAATCTTATATTTCTCTTCGCTAGGAGTAGCCTTCAAATAAACTTCATCACCTGAGACAACTTCATTAATTTGACTATATGCCCCCTCTACTTTCGAGAATAAAGACAAACTAATGTGAGTTGAATTATTGAAAGTAACCCTGTGGGTATTCTTGGTTGTATTGACTTTGATTGTCACGTCTTTATTAGGCATAACAAATGTTACAAAATCAGAACCCTCTTCTAGATTAATGACTTTATTATCTAGTTCAGCAAGAGTAATTCCAGTTGGCTTTAGAGTTGCATTGCTAGTTAGATAAACCTTAACTGTCTTAGAAAATTCAGCCTTGGAATTATGCATCCAGATATCTTCTTCGCTAGTTGTAGATTCTTCGCTTAAATAATCTTCACTATAATCGCATTTAATCAAAGAGATTAATCTAGATGTTTCTTCATCCTTACTAATCTTATATAGCCTATTTCTAGTTGCTAAAGTAATGGTTGCTTCACTAGAAGGCATAGTAAATGTATAGGTACCGTTATTATTATTAACGAAAGCAACTTCTTCATTATTGGAAGTGACTATCTTGACTTCGTTTTTGAATTCATAGCCGGATTTGATTTTATAGCCAAAAGTAATGACATCCCCTTCTTTAGCGGATTCGTTAATATCGGTTAAAGTAACGTTTTCATTCCCGTTATGGATGGCAAATTTAGTTACTTCGGATTCAGTTGTAGTAACGCTAGGCTCACTAGAAACAGTACTTTCAATCTCTGAATCAGTTTTGGTAACAATAGGAGTTTCGCTATCGGTCTTAGATGAGGAAGAAGAACTCCCTTCCCCACAACCAACTAAAACTAATAAAGAGCTCAAAGATAATATAAATAGATTATGTTTTTTCATTCTGCATATTCCCCCGAATTTTTAATTAAACCAGAATCAACATTCCATACTGAATATGGATCTAGAGTAAATGTAAATACGTGTTCCCTATTTTTGGTCTCACCATATAAAACCGGGAAATTTCGTTCGGTTAATTTGCCATACCCTAAATCAAAGCTAGAATTGGCTGGATAATATTTCAAAGGCAATTCCATGCCGTCTGGAGTAATGATTGTAAATGTATCGCCTTTTAAGACACCTTGTGACTTAATTGGATTATCTGGGATTGGATCAGCTAATTCACCAATCTCTCCTCTTTCTTTGATGGCATATTTTCCATCACCATAGACTCTTAAATCCCATTTTGGCATGTTCTTGGCTGGATCTCTTCCGATAGTTCCGTAGTCATAGGAATAGAAATCACCAACAAACTTTTCATATCCAGGTTGGACAGGTCCAAGTTGCATGGTCTTGAATTGATAACCTAATTCGGTGTCATTCAAGTCAGAGATGATACAGGTTCCAATAATTAGTCTACCTGCATATAAGTAGTTATAAGTGATTGATTTTAGATGTCCGCCTTCAAGGGTGAGGACTAAATTAGTTGTACCTTGAATAGAATCGCCTAAATAGGAGAACTTACCATAGATATTGCCGGCATGGTCATTATCAAACATAACCATCGCAGCATATTGTCCTAAGGCCCTAGTCTTGACCGAATAGGTATTCTCGCCATCTTTAGAGAAGATATACGGAGATAAGGAATCTAAACCATATTCAGGAAGAAGCAATGTATTCGAAGTCCCGCTTTTTACGATTTTGTTGTTCCTGAATTCGAAATAATAATTCTTGCCATTATCAAACTTGGCAATCCCGCTAGGAACGCTACCTTTGGAATTAGATTCGGTAACATATCCATCTGGAGTCATATAGGTAACATCTTTCCTATATTCATTTTCTTGATAATATTCGGAATAAGAGAAAGTAACACCATGCCCACCTTCTTTTAAGGAAGTTGATATTTCATTAAAGGCATTTAATAAAGGTTTAACTTCTTCATCTTCTTCATATGGAACAGGCTTATCGATGTCTTTATTATCAGCAAGCATGATATCCATGCTGGCAGTGAGCCAGTTATAAACACTAGTATCATCTTCATAGACTTTTCTAGCAGTTTGGATATCTAGATGGACAATCCCATTATCTAAAGTTAATAAACACTTATTGACATCAGCTTCAAAAGTTTCGCCAAAGAACATGGCAGCAATTCCAAAATCAGAAGCAGAATAGGAAGTAACTGAATAAGTCCCGTCCTTATTATCCCTGATATCGGAATATTTGATTAATTTGAATGGGTTAGCAAAATATCTATCATAGGCAACTTCGACATTGATTTTATTTCCGTCTTCATCAGTATCTTCGCTAGTATAGATGACTTCATGTACATTGTTATCAGCGCCTAAATATAATCTAGTTAATAGTCCTTTTTCATTACGGAATACTTTAAATGCATAAGAAGCATCAGGATCAGCTTCATCGCTAGTAGAAGACCAACGTACTTCACTATTTAAGGTAGCAGAAGATTGCCCTGCAAACTTGGAGAAACTGATTTTTTCGCTAGCATCATAAGTCATACCGTAAGTAGGATCTGTTACTTCTCCAGAGAATTCCCAGTTAACCTTGCCTTGGATTAATAAGCCACTGCTTCTAAGTTCATTAAAGACATCTTCGGTAATAGCATCATAATTAGAAGGCTTGGTAGAGATGCTTGGATTAGTATCATCGCTTTTATCTGGAATAGAAGATACGTCTGAGGTGAATTCGCCACCTTTACTTGAGGATTCGCTACTACTTGAGCTAGAAGAAATATCTCCACCAGCGCAAGAAAATAGCATTAATGATGATAATGAGATTAATAACAATTTGGTTTGCTTTTTCATGTGTTTCTCCTTAATTTATTTTTTCCCATTTGGCGTAATAAGTCGTATCAGATGTTATTGGGCTATCAAATGAAGCAATTTCGGTAAGCTCCTTATCCTTATACCAGCCTAGGAACATATATCCTTTCCTTCTAGCAGCCAAGCCATCGATTTTATCGCCTTTATTGATAACTTTTGTTACGTTTTCTGCCCCTTCATAATTGAAATCGAAGGTAACAGATACTTTTTCGTTATATTTAGCCTCGATGACAATATAGGCGCTAGAAGAAGATTGATCATAAGTGAAGAAGACATCTAATGTTAATTCGACTCCTTTAGATACAACTTGTTTTGAAGTCAATTCGATGCATAAGGAAGTATTCGGATATAGCCCGGCTTTTAATTCAGGCCAATAGGTAGCATCTACTTTAGAAGAATAGGCACGCATTACACGGTCAACTTCGCTATATAAGGCAGCCTGTTCATAAGAGGATAATGAACCATCTCCATCAAAATCATAGATAGCAAGACTACCCATATAATATTGCATCTGGACTTGCTTATCCTCTTCGGATGCGAATAAGGTTGCTTGGTTATAATATCCACCTAAAGTTGCAATGGAATTAAATCTATCTTCACCTAATATTTTTTTAGCGCTAGATAGATATTCATCCCCTGCGAATAGTTGATCTAGAGTAAGGCTATCACCATCTTTAATCTTGCCAGGATCAATTCCAGTTACAGTAGTCCCGATATCGCTAAATGTTGAGACAAGTTTGTAATAAGCAGTCATGGAATCACTATTTATCGCATATATTCCAGAAATAGTTACTTCGTTTTCTTTTCTTAAGTCGATTGTAGAAGAATATAGCAAGGAAGTAGTCACTTCAGTAAATGTATTAGAAGCGAATATCTGACAATTCTTATTACCCATTTCATAGCTAAATAGTCCATCTTCTTCTTTATTGAAGAAAAGGGAAGAGATAGCAAACTGAGGGAAGGTGGTAGATAGATTGGAATTAGATAGCTTAAGACCTTGGTTATAATAATTCCCCTGTATTTCGATTACTTCCTGAACATAATTGTCTTCGGTTTCGTAATAATATTTGCTTGAGAGCAATTTATTAGTAGCGTTATAGACTTTGGCAACTTTAGTAGAATTTCCATACATGGTTTCATTCTTTTGAGCTAAAGTGCCTTTTAAGGATAAATCAGGTTCCCCTACTCTATAGATAGAAGTAGTTTCCTTATAATTATTTGCCCTAAGTTTAGCTAAAGAGGCTTCTAGAGCTTCATCTTTTTCTCCACTTGCTTGCTTAATGAAGTTTTTCTTTATTTCTTCATTATCTTCACCATAGGCAACAATATTCCCTTCGAATTCATATTGCATGGTGTAATTGGCTTGATAAGCTGGGTCATATCTTTTTTGTGTTTCGGTAGAAAGATAATATTCGTTTATATGGCCATCTTTGATGGTCAAGATGAAATCTCTAGCAGCAGGAACACTATTCGAACCAAAGAAATTGGCAGTTATATTCCTTCTAAGCGATGCGTCGGCCTTATCGTTTAAAACAAAGCTGCCATCTTTATTCTTGTCAAACATATCAGATTTCAAATCAAAGAAGACATCGCATAATCCGGATTCATCCCAAATTACAGGTTTAGTTCCCTGTATTGTATCTTGGCTAATTTGATAAGGAATCAAGGCATTATTAATAGCAAGGTAATTGCTATAGGTATTGCCAAATGGATCAGAATAGAAATAACCAGAATCCACGACTACTTCTTTCTTAGGAAGAGTAGTGTTACTTTCAATGCCTTCATATTGTTGATAGGCATATTCCTTCTTGGTTGTTTGGACATCTAGATAATAACGTCCATAATAATTTTGTAAGTTTTCTCCAGTTCCGGTTGAGGAAGTAACGGTAACTAAAGAAGAGTAGGAAACAGCTTTGGAAAGCTCTTTAAGCATCTTTGTTAGTTCTTCTTTGTAGTCTTCTTCCACTAAAGAGGAATTCTCTTCGCCACTATCTTTGCTACTAGTAGGTTCGCTAGACGAACTAGGCTCGCCACAAGATAATAGAAGGGCTAAATTAGAAATAACTAACAAGGATTTTTTAAATTTAGACAAATTCATAAAATACCCTCACTCATACAAGGGGGTATTATATAGTTAATATTATCAATATTAAACAACAAAAAACTTTTGCTGTAGAAATTAAGGTTAAATATATTATTGCTTTATCTTACCTAGCAAATAGAAATAAGCGATTGAAGGCATTCAATACAATTCGGTTTTGTCTCGATTAGATAACCCAAAGTCATCTTTATTCTTACTAATGGCATACAAAGGCACCCCTTCTAATCCATAAATAACGATGCCATCGCTATCTTTAATATGAGGTGTTTTTCTATATTTAGCCTTGACTATCGGATATCGTTTCCTTGTTTTTGGATAGCTATATCGATTTCTTTATCTTCTTCCATCCTAGAAAACCCAACATTATATAATTCATTATCAAGGCTAGAGAAATAATCCTTTGCATATTTTAAGGAGACCATTCCAATCGCATGCCCTAATTCAATATCATCAGTTTCGATATCATTGTTCCTAGTAACGGCACATCTAATCTTGTAATCGGAGACATATATTTTCTTTCTTGGCTTCAATGTCTTTTTCCCGTTTAGGTTCAATTGCTCTGAAATATAAATCAAATTATCCTTTTCTAAAGCCAGAATATATTGTTTACAAGTCGCCCTATCGATGCCTAGATTAATAGAAACGGTATCAACATTAACTAAATCCGATGAACGATAACAAAAATACGAATATAAATTACTTAAGGTATCAATATCCCTAACTTGACATGCCTTCAGGATATCTATCCTGATGGATTTAATAACGACTTGGTCTCTAATTAATCTTGAAACATAGTTATATTCTTTGCTTCTAGAATATTCGTTTCGTTTAAAAGAAGGTGCCAAATCCTTGTTAATTGAGTTATTAACCCCCCAGGAATTCTGTTCCTGGATATTTCTTAATATTTTTCGCTGATTATATTCAACATATTTAGAAGTAACTGCAACAAAAATAACAGTTTTTAAATGAAAGATACCGAATTTTAGTAAAGATGCTAAATTAGGCTTGGTTTATTTATTTCTAAAGATAAATATGCCTTATAAAAAGCTAGGCCTACTAAAGGAATAACTAATCCAAAAGGAATAGAAAATATGATTCCCATAGTTGGCATATTACCTATTAATCCAAAAGGCAATGAAAAGGATAAAACTGCGATTAAGGAAAAAAAGCCAACCCATATAGTCATATTCTTGTTGTTTTTAATCCCTAAGATTGCATAAGTTGCGAAACTTATCAATCCTAAAGGCAAGGCAATCGATAAAGAATAGACATCTAAATAAAGCAAAGAGAAAGATAACAACGAAGATCCAATTAGCAAGAATGCAAATTGATAATTTTTGATTAGGAAATCCTTTATCTTTGCAAATGATAGTTGATATTAATATTCATCATTATTTT
>DAVZIW010000044.1:0-10945 GCA_052273085.1 Candidatus Alloenteromonas sp. | reverse complement strand
CTTCCTTTTATGGGCAACAGCAACTTCAACAACTTGCTGGATACGGTTGATGTTCCTAGAGAAGGTAGAAACAATTATTCTTCCAGGGGCTTTTTCAAATATTTCTTCTACACCGGCCCTGACATTAGTTTCGCTAGGGGTATAGCCTTCGATTTCAGCATTAGTAGAATCAGCCATAAGCAAATCAACGCCTTCGCTACCTAGTCTAGCTAATTTATCGATTTCAAAATTTGGGCCAACTGGAGTCAAGTCAATCTTAAAGTCGCCAGTTTCAATAATCCTGCCTTGTTTTGTATCGATACAAATTCCATATGAATCAGGAATGGAGTGGGTGACTCTAAAGAAAGAAACGGTGAATTCATCGGCAATCCTAATAATTGAATTGGTATCATATTCAACTATCTTGACTGGATCTTTAATTCTATTGTCTTCTAACTTGTGTCTAATTAAGGCAGCAGCTAGTCTAGGTGCATAAATAACGGGGACGTGTATTGATCTAATAAGAAAAGGAATGCCTCCGATATGGTCTTCATGACCGTGGGTAATGAATAAGGCTTTTAATTTAGATCTATTGTTTTTTAGATATGTATAATCAGGGATGACATAATCGACCCCTGGTAAATTTGCTTCTGGGAATCTAACACCGGCATCGACCATTATGATTGAATTGGTGGTTTCAAAACAGTAGGTATTCTTACCTACCTCGCCTAATCCCCCGAGCGCATAAATATTAATTGGAGATTCTTGTACCATAGAATATAACCTCGTCTAAGACACCTTCAAAAGTATGTTCGTCTTTTTGCTTTATTACTATAACATAGTAAACAAGGAAAACAAAAAGCCAAAAACATGAAAACGGTTTCTTTTGTGTATATACCAGGTTTTAACGAATTAATTTTTATTTTATTTTCCTTATTTCAATTACTTTTGAATAATTGGATAAACCCTCTAGATTGTTATAGTCCTTAAAAAAAGCGTCATCCACTCTCTTTGTTATATTTTCTTGATTATGTCTCTCTAGTTTCAAAGATATATTCTTTAGGTGAGTATTTTTCGTTATCAAAACTTTATTCAGCCCTTCTATACAAATTGATTTCTTTATCTATTGTTTCGTCTTTGGAGAGGTTTTCTTTATTATAAGGTATATGCTTTTTGCAACCTATTTTTTATTTGGCTAGTTTTTAAGTAATCTAGATATAAAAAAGCAATGGTAAGTTGCCTCCCATTGCCATTATTTGCCTACTAGTTTTTATATTTCTATTGAACCAGGAATATTCTTGAATGGATCAATTTTATCGATATGGTCATAGAATAATATTCCGTGTAAGTGGTCTATTTCGTGCTGAAGCACTATAGCATCATATCCTCTAGCATTTATCTCGACCATCTTTTCTTCTTTTAAAGAATAGGCACTGACTTTGATTTTGTAATAACGATATACTCTTCCTTTATGTGGCTTATCTACTGATAGGCATCCTTCTCCATTAGAAAGATAGCAAAGCTTAATGGAATTAGAAATAATGCGAGGATTTATTAGTTGAAGTTCGACATAAGGGTTTTTATTATCGCCAGTTGGATAATAAATGACTAGCATTTGTTTATTTACTCCAATTTGAGGTGCTGCTAATCCTACGCCTTCTCTGACACTAGGATGCTTTTTCCTAAATTCCTCATCTTGGCTTAATTTTAAATAATCAAGCATATCCATTAAGGTCTGTCTGTCTTTTTCATTTAATGGAAGCTCTACTTCCTTGCATTTTCCTCTTAATGAGGGGGTTGAATCTTTAACAATCTTAAGCATAGTAAGCGAATTATAGCACTTTCTATTGTTTTATCCTAAAATTATGCCTATGAAGCAAGAAACCTTGGAAGCTCTTAATTTGCTTAAGACTAATCTAGATAATGATCCTAGGGTAGTTTTACTTAAAGAAAAAGAGAAAATAATGTCAACTGATTTAAAAGCGAATGAATTATCGATAAAGATGAAACTTGCATCTTCTAAATATGATGATGACTTAAATCATTTTGGCTTTGATTCTCCTTTTACTGTTAAATCTAGGCAAGAATTACATCAAATCAAATTGGAATTAGATACATTAGGCGTTGTTAAAGATTATATGGATGCTTTCAAAGAAGTCAGAAAACTATATGAACAAATAGATGAAATATTGTTTTCTTCCTTTAAAGAAAAAAGGAAATGCAAATGATTAAGATAATCGGTGGCAAATATAGAAGTAGGGTTATTTCTACTCCTGATAGCAGGACTGTCCCTACTAAAAACATGGTTAGGGAAGCGTTATTTTCTGCGGTTAGTTTTGATTTAGACGGGAATACATTAGATTTATTTTCAGGTTCAGGTGCAGTAGGGATAGAAGCCTTATCTAGAGGTGCGAAGAAATCCTATTTTATAGATACTTCTAATGATGCGATTAAAGTTATTAAATCTAATCTAGCCTCATTAAAAGAAGAAAACGGGATTATATTGGATATGGATTATATGGCTGCATTAGAACATTTATCTAAACTAGGCATCTCCTTCTCCTTTATATATATAGACCCTCCATATAAAGATAAAGAATATTATCAAAATAGCATTGAGATGATTAATAAATTATCATTGCTAGATAATATGGGTAGAATTGGAATAGAATATGAAGGAGAACTAGAACTAAATCTAGAAGGTTTTAGCGAAGTAAAATACAAGAAATACGGTTATACTAAATTGATATTGTTGAGGAAATGACATGAAAAAAGCAATTTATCCTGGCTCGTTTGATCCAATTACCAATGGACATATGGACATATTGAAAAGGACATTGGGGTTATTTGACCATGTAACTCTTTTGTTAGCAGTTAATCCAAATAAGAAAAGTGAATTCAGTGTTGAAGAAAGACTTGCCTTGATGAAAGAGGCTACAAAGGATTTAGAAAATGTCGATGTAGATTTTACTTCCGGGTTTACTGTTGATTATGCAAAAAAGCATGGCTCAAGCCATATTATCCGTGGATTAAGGGCTATAACTGATTTTGAATATGAATTCCAATTAGCGGCTGCGAATAGTTTTCTTGATAACTCGGTTGAGATGGTGTTCTTTATGGCTAGCAACAAGACTTCTTTTATTTCCAGTTCAACAATAAATGAAATGTCTAATAATGGGGCAGATGTATCTAAGTTAGTCCCCCCATGTGTTAATTTGGCTTTATTAAAGAAAAGAGAATCTAATAAATAGTCTCTATCATACTTATGGATTTAAGTAATGGGCGTTAGGCCCGTTTTCTTTTGGAAATGTAGTAGCTTTAGGCCTAGAAAATTTTTTATTGACACGAATTAGAGCAATGTTAAATCCAAAATATAAGAGAAAAAAGATTGCCCCTATAACTTGATAAGGCTAAATCCATTCATAATGAAGAATATCGCCTCATCAAGATGAAAAAAGGAGGCTGATAAATGAAAAAACTAATATTCGCATTAGTGCCGCTTTTACTGTTGTCATGTGGCGTTAAACCAACCTCGACTAGCGAATCTACTACCGATGTAGATTCAACCAAATTAAGTGTTTCAACAACTGAAACATCGACATCAACTTCAACGTCAGAGAAATTCAAGCTGAAGTACCCTTCTACATATTCATTGGTTAAGAGCAAAAATGGTCAAACATTTGATGAATGTAGCATTGAAATTACTAGTATTGTTAACTGCGTGGTTAGATGGAAAATCGAAGAGACTGATTATATTGCTCATCTAATCTATACCATAGAGTTAAGCAAGAAAGTAATGTATAACCTTTCTTGGGATTAAGTTTCATTTACTGAAGTTTTGCAAGAAGGGGATAGCAAAGCTCCAAGTTTCTTATTTGACTGTGAATATTGTTATTTCTCTTCTGATTATTCTGGAATGGGATTTGAAGATTCTGATTCAACATGTTCAGAAGACGAAAGTGGGAATCATATAGTTATTGCTAGAGCAGCTTATGCTTTCCAATTAGTTGAATAGTTACTTATATAAATATATATATAGGTATAAAGAAAACCTGCCGTTGAATGAAGTAGCGACAGGTTTTTAAATTTTTAATTAGATAGATTGTTTATAGACGTCAGAGAATGGATTGGTGTTATCAGATTTGGTGGTGTGATTCCACATTTCCATTAATAAGTCAGCTTTGGCAACTTTATCAGAGCCGCTAACTCCGAACATAACTTCGCTTAAGCCAACTCTAGATTGTTGCAAGTTGAATGCTTCTTCGGAGAAATCAACTAATAGGATGGTTGGTACTGCGAAGGAAGAATGATCAGCATCGATGAAGTGTTCATAATCAGAATCGGAAACGGAAGCAGCTTTGTGATATGGAGCTTCTTCTAAACGTCCTCCTCCGTTGGTGAAGAAACCTTCATCGTTCCATTTGTCTAGATAACGGACAAATGCTTTCTTGTTATCATCGGTATCGAAGTCATCATCGTTAGTGGATTCTTCATCGGAGAAGATGGTGTACATCTTGAAGCTTCTAGAATCGTTAGGAACATAATTGCTGCCCCAGTTTTCTTGAAGAGCTTCAAATCCTGGTTGGATTGTTTCGCAGTTGGTGCAATCTTTTCCGACATAGACTAGATAGAACTTTTCACCATATTTTTCGATCATGTCTTTGGCATCTTTGTCTAAGCTTGCTTTATAGTCAGCATAAGAAGTGTATTTATGATCGAAGTTAGACCATTCATTGATGAAACCAGTTATTTCATCGGCTTGAGTGGTATTTTCATCAGTTGAAGTTTGACCTTCGAGAGTTAATTTGAATTGTGTGTAGTAGGCAGAAACAGAACCGGCATCCATTGATTGAACCCATTCGGTAATCTTTGGAATTGAGAAGATGACGGCAAAAATAGCGCCGACAATAAGTAATGGTTGAACCCAAGCGGTCTCTTTTATCCAACGCCATAGTTTTACAAATAAACCGCCTATAGCCTTTAAAATATTCATGTAATGCCTCCAAAAAGGACCTGTTTATATCTAAACAGCCCGTAAATAATAACATTAAGAGCCGTTGCTATCAATAATCTAATTCTACTCTTTTTTACTTATTTGCTAAATTTAACTGAATTGACTTCTTTTTAGCCTCTACTTTGGCTATACTTTTGACTGTTTAAATTATGGTAAAGAAAAAAACTGTTAGGTCTAAAATCAATGATTACCTTTATGACCACAAGGTATTAAAAGAAGGATTAAATTGGACTTGGGCAATTATAGTGTCGACTCTTTCGGCATTATCTTTTGCAATCGGCTATAAATGCTTCCTTGTTCCTAATTATTTATCAGCTGCCCACGAACTAAAATTAGTATCTGGGGGTGCTAGTGGTATATCCCAGACCATCATTGCGGCTCTTAGACTTATCCCCGGTTTCCCTGAAGGCCAAAATTTTGAAGACTTGATGTATGGTATTTTATATTTTGCAGTAAACGTACCTATCTTCCTTCTTGCTTTCTTTGGGATTGGTAAAAGGTTTGCCATCATTACCTTAATAAATGTTGCGGAAGCTTCATTATTTACAAATCTATTAGGTAATACTCCTGATGAAGGTTTGATTGATACGGTTGCTAAATTCGCCGATGCTAACGGGGGATTATTTTCTAGAGCAGTATTTGGTGGAATCTTTGTTGGGCTTTCAACTGCTTTAACATTTAAAATCGATGCTAGCAGTGGTGGAATTGATACTATTGCCTACTATATTTCGATAAAAAAATCGACACTTGTAGGAAAATATTCAACGATAATCAACTGTTGCACGATAACTGTGTTTACTCTTCTTACCGTTACTAAAATCGGTTGGTCCAATAGCGGCGATGCCTTCAAGATGATTGGGTGTGTTTTGTTCTCCGTTCTTTACATGCTTGTTGTCATGTTTGTTGTCGATACGATTAATTTACGTAACAAGAAAGTCAGGATCAGCGTTGTTACTTCTAATCCTGATTTGGCGGGAGTCTTATTGGCTAATATCCCACACGGGGCTACTCTTATCCATGGATCCGGAGCTTTCTCCAAGCAAGATAAAACAATTATTGAGATGGTTGTTTCTTCTTATGAAATCAAATCTACTGTCAAGATTATCCAAGAAGCAGATCCTACTGCCTTTGTTAGCGTTACCGAATTAAAGCAAGTCTACGGACGCTTCTTTATCAAGCCTATTAAATAAAATAAGCGACCCGTGTATTTATTTATTCGTGTAATAACCGTATTTTTTAGCGTTTGCAAATAAGAATATCGTAGTCATTATATTTGAACATATTTCTGCAAAGACTATTGAACACCAAATTCCATCTACATCCATTAATAAAGGCAAGACAATAACGAATAATAATTGGAATCCGATTGTACGTGCTATAGAAATAATCGCGGATATCAATCCATTATTTAAAGCCGTAAAGAAAGAAGAACCGAACATTGTAAAGCCCATGATTAAATAGGAGAAAGAATATATTCTCATGGCTTTTTCAGATAAGGCTTCTAATTCGGCTGAGCCACTAGAAAACATTTTTGAGAATGGGACGGATGAGGCTTCTGCTAAACCCCACATGCATAAGGCAGTTATGGCAATTAAAATTAAACTCTTCTTGAATAAAGAAGTCAGTTCTTTCTTGTTTTTAGCACCGTAGTTATAAGAAATTACAGGACTAATCCCTATTGAATAACCGATAAATATTGCAGCAAATACATAGGCGACATATGTAACTATTCCATACGCGGATACCCCGTTTTCACCTACATATTTCAATAACTGGATGTTAAAGGCCATTGTAACTATTGAACTAGATATGCAAGAGACGAATTCGCTTGACCCATTAATCATTATTTTGCCTAAATCAATGAAATTCCATTCAGGTTTTCCTAAATAGATGCGGTTCTTTTTGTTGAAAATAAAATATAGTAATGGGCCAATTGAAGCAATCATCATTCCAATAAGAGATGCAATAGCAGCACCTGCTACTCCTAGATGAAGCACTCCAATTAAAATATAGTCTAATAACATATTGCTTAGACCAGCTGCTAGAGTAAATATAAAACCTAATCCTGGTTTTTCAGCAACAGAAAAGAAAGATTGGAAGGCATTTTGCAGGATAAAGAAAACTTCTCCTGCGATCATTATCCTTCCGTATATAATTGCATTTTCTATTGTTTTAGCTGATGTATCTGGATTAACAGAAGCCGAGGCGTGCACGATAGGTTCGACCAAAAAGAAGAAAATAATAGATAATATTGCTCCTAAAATGGCTGAACAATAAATAACCATTGAGAATGCTTTTCTAGCTTTTTCATCTTCTTTTTTTCCAAATAAAGCAGCGACAAAAGCACTTCCTCCTGTTCCAAACATAAAGCCAACTCCAGCGACAATCATGATGACTGGGAATATCAAATTAACTGCAGTGAAGGCTTCTTTTGAGGCAAAATTAGCAACAAAGAATCCGTCTACAATCGTATAGATTGAAGAGAAAATCATCATGCAGATTGGCGCTAAGGTGTATTTTAAAATTTTACCAAAACTGAAGTGGTCAGATATACGTATTTTTTCCATATCGATCACCTCGAAAGTAAATTCGTTTCTTTTATTTTCTTTTTGAAAGCATCTAGTTGTTTTCTTTCTAGTTCAATCATTAGACGTAATTCTTCTTCGCTTAAAGCTAAGAAAGATTCATCGTTAGCCTTCATGGCTGGGGCAATCCATTTAGCACAGAATTCCTTTCCTTTATCAGTTAATTTAAGTACTTTCTTATTTCCATTATAGGTTGATGAATCTAGGTAAATTAGACCTTCATCGGCTAATTTTGAAACGGCTGAATTTACTGACTTCCTAGAGAAGAAGAAAGAATCCGCCAAATCGGATTGAATCCAGTTCTTATCCTTTTCAGTTTCGATAATATAGAGAATCATATAGGCAAGTTCGGACACACCAGAACATAAAGCTATATGGTCAAATATTGAATCTCTTTCATTGACTATTTGGTTAATTGTTTCAATTAAATTCATAGGTGTCCTCCTTCAATTGGATATTATATCCGAAATCGGATTTTCTAACAAGGAGGCCTCGTTACACCTGAATTTCTGTTTAATTTAAAAATATTTAAAGAATTTCTCTTCTAAAGTTGTATATATTAATGAACATGGAAAAAAGTGAGCTAACTAATTGTATTGTTAATTTAAAAAAAGGGGATATGGATTATTTTCCAAGGTTCTTCGAATCTACTAAAAGGAATGTCTTTCTTTCTGCTTATCTAATCTTGCATTCAAAAGAAGAAGCAGAAGACATCGTAAACGATACTTATATCAAATTCCTAGAAACTCTAGATGAGATAAATCCAAATAAAAGCATCATGGCTTACCTTGCTACAATCTCTAGAAACTTGTCTCTGAATCTAATTAAGAAAAGAGAAAAAGAAGTGGAGATTGAAGAAGAAGATACTAGGTTAAGTAGCGTTGATGATTATGATCTAGGGTTAGGGGTATTTGATAAGGCTAGAAAGATATTACCTAGCGATGAATTCGAGATAATCCTTCTAGCCATGGTTGATGATTTAAAGCAAAGGGAAATTGCTAAAATCATGAAAAAGCCATTAGGTACGATAAGCTTCAAATATGCGAAGGCCATAAAAACATTAAGGAGGGAATTGCAAGATGAAAGATTTTAAGGAAAAACTACAATCGACTTTAAAAGAAGAAGTAAGTACTTTGGATGTCAAAACTACTTCTAAATCTATTCTTTCTTCCTATAAACAAGTAACCCCAAAAGAAGAAATAAGGACCCCGTGGTATAAAAAGAAGGGATTTTTCTTTGGAGGTTCATTTGGTTTAGCCTCTTTAGTTACTGCTTCGGTTATAGTTGGAGTTATATTAGGAAGCAAACCTCAAAATGAAATCGATCCATTAATTCCAGAAAATGATGCGGTCATGAATAAAGTCTGTTATGAATTATTTGGAGGGGTGAATTTCGTTAATCAAGAAAATAATGCACCCATGTCATTAAAAAGAAGATTCAACCAAGAAGAAATAACTTCCTATGATGAATTCTATAACATGTCCAATTATTTCTATTCTTATTATGGCTTGATTAAGGGAATGGAGGAATATGGGGCTTCTTCTACCTTCTATGAACCAATTGCAAGCAATAAAGAGGAATATCCTTACTGCATCCTTATATCTAACCAATATAAATGTTATTTTGTTACTACTTTAAATAAAGATGATAAAGAAAAGACTAAAGGGTTATTACTTGATGGGGATAATTCCTATGAAATTGAAATAACTACTGAAAAAGAAATAGAAGAAGATGAATCTGAAATAGAGACTTCTATCAAATTATTTAGTTCCACAAATTCTTATATCCTTATAGAAAAGGAAGCTGAGATGGAAGAAGGGGAAAGTGAGCTTAGCTACTGCTTAAGTGAATATAAAGATAATAGATTATTAAATAAGATCGAATACGAATTAGAAAGCGACGAGAAAAGTTTTGAAGTAAATATTCATAAAGGAATCGAAAAAGGTTATGAATATGAATTCGGAAATGTTTTGAATAATATCCTTAATATTAATTATAAAGGAGAAGAAGATTGGGATAATGTAAGTTTCGATACATCTAGCAATATCTTCTCTTATATGGATGAAAATTACTCTGCAAAAAAGATTTTATAAATTTTTTCAAGAAAATAGGTTTCTAGTTTGTATTAATTAGTGAAGGCAGGTAAAAACCTATGAAAAAATTAATTATCTCTCCATTACTACTCCTAATCGGAGCCTCATCCATGGGATGCGCGTTAGCAAATTCCTCTTCTAATGTTAATCATAAAGAAGAAAGCGTTACCCAAACCCAATTCGTCCTAGCAAGCAAATTAGCTTCCTCAATCGGAACTAGCTCCTTTGTAAAAAGGGCCATGCCACAAGCTGGAGAAACTCCTGTTCAAGATCCTTTAGCAGAAGTCATGCCGATATTCGAACAAGCTGACTTCATCATTAACCAAGGCAAGAATAGCCTTACTAGCAAAAAGGAAACTTCTGATTTAGAAGAATATGAAAATAAAGAAGTCATCGGTTTCAAAGATGTAGACGGGACTGATAAAGAAGTAACTCTTTATTACAACGTTACCTTTAAAGAAGAAGTCGAAGAAGATGAATCTGAAAAAGAAGAAACTAGAAAAGGCATCATCAAATCTGATGGTTTCGAATATCCATTTGTTTCTAAAGATGAAATAGAAGAAGAACAAGGTGAAAAGGAAACTAGTTACGAGATTACTATCCAAACCGGTGTTGATTCTTTTATAACTTCTGAACAATCATTTGAAGAAGAAGTTAAGAATGGAAAAACTGTAACAGAAGAAAAATATTCCTATACAGTTGTTACAAATGGAAAAGTTAGCAAGGAATACTCCTATGAATTCGAAACTGGTAAAGACAACGTTACCGAAATCGAGCTTGAATATAATGGAGTCGAATATGAAATGACTTCATTTGTCGAAGACGATAAAGAATATCTAAAGCTAGAAATCGAAAACGACGCTACTGATGAAGAAACTTCATACCTCTATCTAAAGAGCGTTGACGAGAACAATAACGTTACCTATACATTAGTAAAATAAAATAAGTTAAGTGCCCATTGGATTTATAATCTAGTGGGCATTTTCTTTTTCTTGTTATATGTATCTATTTGGAGTTCTTTTCTAAGGCGATATATTAGGAGGCTTATTATCCAAACTAAAAGAGTGTCCATAAAAATGTGCCATGGACTATAAAAGCGTGATGCTTCATAACGCGGTCAAGCATCAAAGGAACAACTCACTTAAACTCGGATAAAACTGTCAACTCTTTAAAAAAATACGAACTCTGCTTTTGCTTCAAGGTTCGTATTATTCACTAATGGCGGCACGGGTGCAAGTCAGATTGAACTATTGTCATACAAAACTCTTGCCGTC
>DAVZIW010000043.1:0-11108 GCA_052273085.1 Candidatus Alloenteromonas sp. | reverse complement strand
ATTGATAATTTTTGATTAGGAAATCCTTTATCTTTGCAAATGATAGTTGATATTCATATTCATCATTATTTTCTAATATAGGCACAATGATGAATAAGGCAAATATAGCCCCCTTATATGAATCAAGGAATAGATATTCATATTCTACTGATGTTCTAATTAGAAACGGGGCAAAGTAGACTAGGCTCATAAATATCGATGGATCTTTATTCTCTTTGAATTTCTTAACAAATCTATAACCTAAGTAAACTAAAACTGCGATATATATTATTAAACGCAATAATCCTCCCCTAGCTAGACATTCTAGGAACCCATTATGGGCCGGCCAGGAATTAAATGCCTTGGCATCAGGAGAAGAAGAATCCGCTGCATAAAAGAATGAATACTGGAAATTAGTATCGCCAAACCCAAATATCCAAAACAATGGAGACATATTCAATTGATTAAATAGCTTTTTATATATTACAAGCCTAGTCCCGATTGTCGTCCCTTCTCCGCTAGAGAAAATGCTCTTGCATGCTAATAATAGATTTCTAAATAGTCCATCTCCTTCTGGAATCGGGATACATAGAAGAATAATTCCAGTCAAAAAAATAGCCCCTACAATGGAAAATAAGGTAATGGATAACGTCTTTTTCTTTTTAAACAATGTAAAACCCTTATATAACATGTAGGAAAATATCAAGATAGCTTCACTTACTATAGATGATTTGGAATTGACTGGGACAGAAGATATAAGGAGAAAAACAAAGGAAAATATCCTCCACTTCTTTTTATCCAATTCAAATAGATATATCTCTGACATTACCCCAAAAAGAATAACAAGACCAAATATATTCTTATGCCCAAACAAAGAAGAAATAAAGGATTCTTCTCCAATAAATAAAGCAATATAGTCATTGAAATCGGTTATATAGCTAATAATTATTCCTAGCAAAGAGACAATAACAAAGAATTCAAACACGAAATTAAAACTCTTCTTCCCTTTCTTTAATAAAGGAAGGAAGGTGTAGAAAGAATAAATAAAGATTGCCAAGGATAAATAAGCGAACAGAAGGTAAATCCTAAACGAAATAGGAGAAGCAAAGCTAAAGCTAGAATCTATCTCTAATTTAGATGGGAAACTAAATAGGGCAATCCCGTCTCCTATGAAGCAAATCAAAGTGGCTACAAGAAAGAAATAATTGTTCTTTAATCCTAATTTCCTAGTAAAAATGGCAATTAATGAAATACCTAAAACAATAGAAAGAATCACACTGCCATATCCATAATAAAGATAATCATTAGTAGGACACACCCCATTATAGCCAAGCCCAAATTCATTCGCGCATAAGGCTAAAACGGCGTAGCAAGCAAAAACAAATACGCTCAAGAAAGTAGGCTTAGAATATTCTTTCTTGTCGACTAATTCCATTTATTCAGCACCTTTTCCTGAAATTACCACAATAAAAGTCTTAAAGATGATTTTTAAATCAAGTAAAAGGCTACGCTTCTTAAAATATTCCATCGTCAACTTAGAACGTTCTCCCGAAGCATAATCAACTTCATTTCTTCCATATACCTGCCAATATCCAGTCAATCCAGGACGGGCAGTAGAAAGAATCTTTTTTTCTTCATCACTATAATAGGCATCGTGTTCCCTTTTTGAAATCGGCCTAGGTCCAACAATCGACATTTGGCCAATGAGGATATTAAAAAGCTGAGGCAATTCATCTAGGCTAGATTTGCGTAAGAAATTACCTACTTTAGTAATCCTAGGATCATTTTCTAGCTTTCTTTCTTCTTTCCAGGCCTTTATTTGTTCTGGAGTTAGATATTTTTCAATATTAGTCTCGGCATCGACATACATCGTGCGGAACTTCAATACGCCGATCATCTTTTCGTTCTTCCCTACCCTTTTATCAACAAAGAATATCGGTCCTTTAGAAGAACATTTGACGATTAATCCAATAATTATAAAAATAGGCAATAAGACAATGATCGATATCAAAGATACCAAAAAATCAAAGGTATATTTGAAAAAGAAATAGAAGAAACCGACTTTTTTGGGTGTAATCTTATTATCCATTTTTAACCCCTGAAGAAATAATTCTTAATAAGTTGATGATGATATTTGAGTCCATAAACGATTATTTGATGTTGTTCCCTAATCTATATGCCCCTTCTAACAAATTAGGCATGGATTCTATTTGATTAGGTTTATCCATTCCCTTGGCTAGATAAGTTCCTGCTAAAGATACCCCATCAAAGCAACTTATCCAATTTGAAAGCGTTTGCCTTGATCCTTCAATCGCTTTTTCATCATCTTCAGCGGAAGCAGAAAGCAAATATACTTCCTTGAAATAATTCTTCCTGAAATAAAGAGGATTAAGTCTATCTAAGAAGGTCTTTAATTGACCTGGGATATCATAATAATAAACTGGGGCTGCAAAAACTAATATATCACTAGAAGAAACTAAATCATAAATAGAATTCATATCGTCTTTAATGACACATTTCTTTAAATTAGAACAAGCTAGACAGCCCTTGCAAAAATATAAATCCAAGTCTTTTAATTTAATGTATTTAACATCATGCCCCGCTTCTTTTGCCCCTTTTGCAAAGTTCAAGGCAAGGTAAGAAGAGTTAGAACCCTCTCTAAAACTAGAGTCAAGAATAAAAATCTTTTTCATATGTGACTAGTAGAATTCTATAGCAATTCTTCTTATAAAGAAATAAGAAAGAAATTACTTCTTTATTTAAAATAAATAAAAGTGCAAAAAAAGACACCATATCGCATTATTTTTAATAGTCTTCCTTAAAAGTACCATTGTGGGTACTGTCTAAATTAAACGGATATGGTAATTTTTCATCAAGGAGAAATCTATGAAGAAGAATTATATTTTAAAATCTTCCATTTCTTTATTGTTTTTATTCTCATCTGCCTTATTAGCCGTAAGCTGCAATAAAGGTGATAAGCATAATTACAAAGAAGAATGGGATGTAAGTCCAACTGAACATTGGCACGCTTGCGTTGATGAAGGCTGCAACGAAGAAAAAGATAGGGCCACACATACATTTACTTGGACAACTAAAACCGAGGCAGGTATCCACGTTAATAAAGTAGAGGAAGGAACTTGCAGTGTTTGTTCCTATAAAACCGAAAGGGTTATAGAAGGAACATATACCCACGAAATCGATATGGAAAACTGGGTGAAAGATGAAACAGGGCACTACCACGTTAGCAAATGTGATTCCAAAACCCCACATAATCATGAGCCAATCAAAAAGGATTTTGCCGCCCATACTTTTGGAGAATGGGTAACTAAATCTGAGGCTGGCCTAGACACCGATAAAGTTGAACATAGGCTTTGCAGTGTCTGTAATTATGAAGAAACTAGGACAATACAAAATAGCGCCACCCATAACTGGAAAATCAATTACGATCTAGATAAGCATTGGGAAGAAACTACTTGTAACCATGAAACCCCGTTAAAGAAAAACGAAGCAGAGCATACATTTAAATTCGTAATCGTCGATGGGGCTACACATAAACAAGTGAGTACATGTTCAGTTCATGAGCAAGTAGAAAAAGATGCCGTTCCACATACTTATGATAATGATGAAGACAAAACCTGCAATGACTGCGGTTATGTTAGGGATGTATCTGGATTAGCATTTATCCATGAAATCTCTCCTAAAACATATAATGGTAAACCCCAAGGAATAACTTCAGCCAATTATACTTTAGGACTTTCATTTAATGGGCCTATCGAAATCCGTTATAAAGAAGCCTCTGCAGGAGACGAAGCTTATTCAACAACTGCCCCAACCGATGTCGGAACTTATAAAGTTGCCCTTTATTGCGTAGGCAGCCTAAATTATGCAGCGGGGAAAATAACTGAATCCGCATTTGTAATCGAACCATATAAAATTACAATCAAATCCAATTATTACTTCCCATTTGATGCAGCGTTAGCAAATGACACCTCTATTACCTATAAAGAATTAGATACATTTGAAATCACCGAATTAGGAACTCCGATTACCCTTAAATTAAGGGCAAATAAGCCTGAATATAAGACCTTTGGAAGAAAAAATAATGTCCCTATAACTGATTTAGTTTTCGATAATCCAAATTTTGCGCCGACTGTAAAAGACAATAAAGTCACCATATTGAATTACGATGATTCATCGCCAGAAATATTTATAAAAACTGGTAGCGTATATTCACATAGCACTAGCGGTTCTAATGGAAATACCGGGAATGTATATAGTGTCGAAATGAAAAACGGTACCTTAAAGCCTAATGACTACCTAATTAATTCAAAACTAGAATTCCCATTAGAAATGTTAGGTCCAACAAATTATCCAACAAAAGGAGAATTTCCCGATTTAAGATTCAAGATTAATAATCCTATAAATTCTGAATCTGAACTAAAAGCCAAATTGGATTACACAACCTTAACGAAAGTCGAAGTAGAAAAACTAAATACATTCACCGATACATCGGATTACACCACTTACATGAATCTAGGTGTAAACGAGTCAAGGTATCTAGCTGTTCTGTTACAGTACCTAAAGACAAAACTTACTCCCTAAAAATCTATACATATGGGAGTTTAGGATTTGAAGATACTCCTACCGCGAAAGCCTTCAGTGTATTCAATAATAATGGAAACACCAAGCTTGAATATGCAAATGCAGGAGATAATCGTACATTTTTAATAACAAACACCAATCCGTTCTCAAATGAAATGCCTTTGATAATAAAAATAACCAAGCTCCAAAATGTCGATAAATTAGGAAATCATCAACTAGAATTACAAGAAGTAACTTCGGCCTAATTTGCCAAACTAGAGGTTCTTATCTCAATTGATAACAACCTCTTTTAATTTGTTTAAAAAGACATTATAAATTGCCAAAAAAACTGTTTTTCTATCTTTTTAAGGGCGAATGAAGTAAAGTAATGCTTAGTTTTCTAATAATCGTTTGTCGAAAACACAAAATAAGGAGTATTTATGGACAACGAAAAAAAGCAGCAAAGAGCTGAAAGGCTCAAGAAAATGTTTGCACCGGGTCCTGAGGCGATTGATTATCGCGTCACACCAGGTCTAGACATCTTCTTAAAATGGTTGATGTTTACTGCTACTATTTTAGGAGTATCAGTACTAACATCCAAATTCCAAGCATACGGAAACATTCCGTTCAACATCCTTTGCGGCATTATCGTATTAATCGCGATGAAGCCTGTATTCTTCGAAACATTGAAACTATCTACATTGCTCGTAGGCAGAATCCTTGTATTATTTTCATGTTTCGCATTATTGCCTGGGCCAATATTTGTCATTATTGTCTTAAGCCTTTATATCATTAACATATTGGAAGCCACCATGACCGACTTCTTCAAGAACAAGCAGTATTTCAATGGCGTTTCCGGTTTATTTATAGCTATCGGGGCTAGCGCTTTCTTCCTTGGTTCTACCTGGGGAACAACCGCTACTGCCAATTCTCCAATCTATTATATCGATGGATTCTCTAAACTTGGTTCTGAAGTAGCCTTCACTTCTACCTATATCACCAACCAAGCAAACATCTTCAACAGCAACATAACAAGCACCACTACAGTTGGTATTGCAATTACTGTTGCCATGATGATTGCCTATACAATCTGGAACTGGTTATTCGTCACTGGTGAATTCTCTTCCTCAGTCGCCTTAATGCATGTTGGCTTCTTACTAGCACCAATATTTGGTGTCTTTGTTGGACCTCTTGTTGGAATGGGCAGATTCGGAATGCTTCCCGATCCAGGACTTTGGTTATTATTCCGTGCCAGCACCCTTACTTTCGGTGGCATCTTACAAATCGGAGGAAAGAGATGGTTTGAAGAAAACTTCATGTTCGAACCATTCGACAAAAAAGTCAAATACATCAAGAATAGCAAGCCAATTCAAATCACCTGTATGGTTATCTGCTGTGTCTTAATGATATTTGCAGTTGTTGCAGGTTTCTTACCAGCTATCTGATAAACAAACAAAATAACATGACTGTCATGATTAATTCATGGCAGTTTTTTTGTACTTATTCTTAGCATAAAAAATGCAGCAACCTTAATAAAGAAAGCTGCCACTGCTTTAATATAGATACTTAATTCTTTTTTGGCGTGCCCGAGCCGATTTGAACGGCTGACCTTAAGCTTCGGAGGCTTATGCTCTATCCAGCTGAGCTACGAGCACGTAAGAATATTCTAAATCAATAAGCTTATTAAGTCATTTATTTGCAAAAAGAAAAAAAGAACGTGTTACTTGGCAGAGTCGTTACAACAAATGTTATCCAAGCACCAAATCCACCCTTGATCACGGGTATTTTTGGCTATGTTGCCCAAATTGATGAGAGTTATTTTCCACCAATCTTTCGGCATTGTGCCTCCTGTCAATTGCTTGCGTTGGTCCGCAAGGCAGTTGTAGGAGGCATTTTAGAAAAATGTCCAAAACTATAAGTCCTACCGAACCCCCGACTATCGGGGAGTTTTCACTCGCTTGCATCCGCGTGCAAGCCCAAACACAAAAATTTTGATACTCAACGTATCAAAGTTATTGCTTTCAATGTGGTGCACTGGATGAGACTCGAACTCACACCGGTTTCCCGATTGGCTTCTGAGACCAACGCGTATACCATTCCGCCACCAGTGCAACGAAAGGAATTTTAGTCTTTATTTGAGAAAAAGTCGAATATAGACTTCATTATCTGTTTATCATCTTTAAATAACCTAGATTCATCTATTACCAAATCGCTTGGATGAGTTGGATCCCCTATGTGTTTCTTAAAGAATAATTCATTAAAGTAATTGCATGCATCAATATCATAATAAGGTTGATGATGACGGTTAGGAACGGTTAGGAAATGGGCTTTTTTATTTCCTTTAGCCATTTTTTCAAATGTAACCAAGCAATCTTTATATGGAAGTATTTCGTCTAAATCACCTTGGATATAAAGGAATGGCTTATTTGATTCCAAAGCAACTTCAAAAGCATCTTTAGAAGATAGAGGCGAGAATCTTTTTGCAATATATTTATTTATCTGTTTCTTCTTTTTTGCTAGAAATGGGGCTTTTTGGATAAAAGCGTAGCTAACCGAAGGCATACCTGCTAAAGAAATAGCCTTGGAGACATTATATTTTTTATCTAGGGCCAATAAAGAAATAAATCCTCCCCAAGAATGTCCAATTGAATAAGTTTCCAATTCAGGATGATCATCATTACTAGATAAATAGGCAAAAAATGCATCCATATCAAGAACGGCTTGGGCAAGGGAAATTATGTTCTCCCCTTCTGATTCCATGCAACCCGTGTAGTCAAATGAATAGACTAGATAACCTTGTTTTACGATTTCTGATATTTCGTAGGAATAAGCTCTATGCCCTGCCCCGAAGCCATGAAAAAATATAACCTTGGCCTTATATTTATCTTTATTTAAAAAATATTTATAACCAACAAGGGTGTTATTCTTGCTTTTGAAAGTAAATCTTTCTTTATTTACCCCAAATCTAGTCGGAGATGGATACGGGCAAAAAGGAGAGCCGTCACAACGAAGATCAAATGCTTTCTTGCTAGCTATATCTAAAATTAAATTAACGCACATTTTTCTTTATATTGAATAAATAATAGATAATGCCCCATACATAATGCCCATTAGCCAAATTGACTATAAAATAAGGCATCTTATCTTTTACACCTTTCTGCATGATTGCATTTCTAATTGGCAAGGTTTCTATCGAATAAATAGCCTCTTCCTTATCCCATCCCCCTTTAAGCAAGGAATTGACGCCTATTTTATATATCTTCTTGCCAATGAAAGTCTTCTTGATATCCCCAATTGTTGAATCAAGGCTATAAGGTCTGCTCTTTGGGTCTTTTGCTAGAGGAACTGTCCTTCCTAGAAGGTGTTCGAAATCATTATCGTATTGGAGGAACCCATCTTTTTTAGGTGAATAATAAATAGGCATCTCTAGTAAATTAGATTCAAATGTATCAGGGCTAACTAAATTAATTTTGCTAGACGCTTTAACTTCATCGGCAGCCCCGCAAATTTGAATTTGATAGACCCCTGCCTCTGCTTTAAATGATTTTGATTTGATGTCATAGAAGCAGAAACAAGAATAAGGTAACTTGAATTTAATATATTTTGTCTCGCCGGACTTAAAATAATCCTTACTAAAATCAGCTAGCCATTTATTAGGTTTAAATACATTGCCTTTAGGAGATTCAATATAAAGGCAAATTGATAAAGAAGAATCTATTTTAGAAGTATTTTGGATATCAATGCTTACTTCTATTTCTTCATTTTCCTTAATCTCTTTATTAGATAATGTTATTTTCCCATATTTAAATTTGGCATAGCTTAACCCAGTCCCAAAGATATAATTTACATCCCTATTCGCGCTTAGATAATAACGATATCCAACATAAATTGATTCTCTATATAATGATTGTTCGACTCCTGGATAAAAACCAAAAGAAGGAACTTCGCTTAGATGCTTTGGCCAAGTTTCTGCTAATCTTCCAGAAGGAGATACTTCTCCTAATAATATCTTCTTAATTGCCACTGCCCCCATTTCTCCTGGTAAATATGAAAGCAATATGGCTTTAGCCTTATCTTTAAATGGAAGTTCAACAGGAGCCCCGCATCCTAAAACAACAATAATATTTTGGTTCACGCTATAAATAGAATCAAATAACCTAAGTTGGTCATCAGGAAGAAGCATGTTCTCCCTATCCTTACCTTCTGATTCAATATATTCAGGTAACCCTAAGAATAAGATTACATTCTTGCTTTTAGCAGCTAAATCTATCGCTTCTATTTCTAGATCTGATTCATTATCGATAGTTAATGAATATCCTTTTGAATAAGGTATTTTCTTTTTCCTATCTTCATTAATTACATCTAAAAACGATACAGGGGTCTCACATTTTACCTTACTAGACCCTCCGCCTTGGAAACGAAGATATTCGGCAAAAGGTCCAATGACGCAGGTAGATGTAAGAGACTTTAAAGGCAAAACTCCTTCGTTTTTTAATAAAACCATGGAGTCAAGAGCTAAATCTAGAGATAGCTTTTTCGCTTCTTCTTTATCAAAATCATCCTTAATCTTTTTTGCATTGTTTGATTTTTCTAATAAAGAAACAATACGGGTCGTACTTTTATTTAAATCGTCTTTATTTAAGATACCCCTTCTATATGCTTTCTCTAAATCTTTATATCTAGATACTAGACAAGGCATTTCAACATCAAGTCCATCATTATGGGATGTAATAAAATCACTAGTCGCACCCCAATCGGATATAACTACACCTTGGTAATTCCATTTATCTCTTAATACTTCTTTTAATAAAAATGATGAATTAGATGCATATTGCCCATTTATCTTGTTATATGAGCACATTAGCGTCCAAGGGGAAGATTCTTTAATCGCGATTTCAAATGGCTTTAGATATATTTCGAATAAGGCCCTTTCATCAACGATAGAATCATTACTCATCCTGCTAGTTTCTTGTGAATTGCAGGCAAAATGCTTTAAAGAAGAACCAATCCCAACACTTTGTATTCCTTTAATAAAAGAAGAGGCTAATTTACCAGCTAGATAAGGATCTTCTGAATAATATTCAAAATTCCTCCCGCATAATGGATTCCTTTTTATATTAACTCCAGGAGCTAAAATCAAATCAATATCATTATGTCTAGCTTCTTTTCCTAGAATCTCGCCAAATTTAAATAGTAGTTCCTTATTAAAAGAGCAGGCAGTTAAACAAGGGGCAGGATAACAAATTGTAGGCTCAATGTCCCCTCCCCAATCATTATCATCGCTGACATTCCTAATTCCTAAAGGGCCATCTCTCATCCTTAAAGAGGGTAATTTCAAACTAGGGACTCCTCTAATTAACCAGTTCCCATCTCCATAAAGAAGAGGAAGGCTTTCTTCTAGAGGCAATGGATTCTTATTTAGCTTCCTTTTCCTCATCTTTAATTTTCTCCACTTCTTCACTTTTTATCGAAGGATTTTCTTCTACAACTATTTCTTTAGTCAAATCGACTTTCTTTGTTTCTTCTTCTAATAATCCAGGGATTGGGTGATACCAATGATATATGGCCTCGATTATATAAACCAAAGACAAATAACATAATCCCGACCCTATTTGCCAAGGGATAAAAGAAGTTATCCCGTTAGCTAATTGATAAATTGATAAAGGAGCAATAAATAAAGTAGCAGGTACTACCAAGGCTTTATCTAGTAAGGATCCTTTAGCCCTTCTTTTTTTAGATGCTAACATCCATATAAAATCACCTATTCCAACAAATCCCCCAATGGAAGTTAGGTATAAAACAGCACTAGCCCTCCACTCCTTTGGATAAATGATTTCTAGAATGTTTAATATCCCAATAACTAGGAATACAACCGAGAATACAACTAATTCAATCGTGTATATGAGCTTTGCTTTAGTTAGCTCATCCATTTTTTTCTTATTTTTTTCCATAGGAAAAGCCTACTTAATAGATAGTCAAAAGGCAAGAAAAACATAGGTATGGAATACATTAATGAGTACATGTCTAGCTTATCTAAAAGAAAAAAGACAGATAATAGAAAACTACATTCAACTAGTATTAGTTTTCTATCATCCACCCAATAGGGCTATAAGAAAGGGTAAAAAAAGACCAGATTAAGAAAGACTGTTGAGCAGAATCTACAAGTGTAGTAAGTATAAATTACTCCTTATAAATAAGGTGGAACATCGTGATTAGGTCTAGGGCAGCATCAAAAGATATTTTTTCGTCCATGGCCATGGGTTTTATATACGCTACAAAAGGAGATTCCTTATTGTCTACCATTCGAATCTTTTCGATTATTTTATCTGCACGAATTCGAATCGTATGGTAAGAAATCCCATATTGCAACGCAAGATCTTTTAACGATCATGAGCAAAGGATGAATTGATGGAGGAATTCCAAGTCATCATCCGTTAATACTTCTAGCCACTTCTATTCCATGACCATAGATATGCACATACTTTAATTTTGTGGTTCTCCACTTTTTTGTGGGGTCGGCTTGTTTCTGGAATCTATTGTTTTTTCAT
>DAVZIW010000042.1:0-11267 GCA_052273085.1 Candidatus Alloenteromonas sp. | reverse complement strand
GTATCATTAATCGTAGGAGTCAATATAATATCACACCTAAATGAATTACCCTTCTTATCAAAATTAGGATAATAAGCCTTTAGATGTCTTTTATTTCCTTCTAATACAAAAGAGATATTTACTTTACCTAATGAATAAGAAACATCTCCTATAGCTGAAGTTGGAGGCATATTAATCTTACCTAATGGGAACCATCCCATCTTGCTTCTAGTTATTTGGTTTTTAGAATTAAAATCCAAATAAGAAATAGAAAGCAAAGACATATAGCCATTATCTGCAATAGTAAGGGCAATCCCATTATCCTTATTGCCAATATAATAATAATCCCATTCCTTAATTAGGAATTTAGGAGCATTTATTAGCTTTCTATCATATTTCTTAACCAGTTTTTTAGCATATCCAGGCTCAGCTAAATTGCCATCTTTGTCCAATAAAGGACCTTCATTCATGCAGTGATCAATTTCCATGACTAAATTATAAAAAGGCTAGAGTACCTTTTAAAGTCCATCTAGCCTAAATTTGTCTTATTTTTGCTTTGGCAGCGCCCCAAGAGGCTTAAGCATGTTATCTGATAATATAACTGCAGCCTTATCATCTTTTGGGGAATCGTCTTTATTATCTAAAGATACGAATAAATCAAAGAAATTAATTAAATTACCAATTAATCCTGGTAAAGGGGATTTGTTTTGCATTTTGAATGATGCTAGTTCAATCAAAGAGAAGACGAATTTAGCCACTACGCCAAAATTACGCTTACCAATAATAGAAACCATCTTTAGTTCGACATCGTTTAGTTTTTCTAAATCATCATAGCCATAGGAATTCTTTTGGTTGCTAGTCTCTGCTACATAACGAAGATAATCGCTTTCTTCCTTATTGGTAAAATTATAGAAGAAAACGGCCTGGTCATGGCTCATTCCCCCATAACTAGAAGCAATTTCTACCATTGTCTGCATGGTAATCATGGCAAACGCACGGCAGAAATTCTTGTCGCTAGAAGAGAATTCGTCTTTCTGGATATCTTTATCAAATTCCTTAAAGAAGGCACATAAAGCCAAATCGACATTGGAATAGGAAGCAAATGCTTGTTTTTCAATATCTAGTTTGTCCATTATTTAATCTCGCAGATAGAAGGATCGGCCATGGAATTAGAAACGGCATCCTTGATAGTAGTTTCTTTTGATTCGTGCCCATATTTATCAACGCTAGCGGCATCTCTAACTTCATGAGTCAAACAAGATGGGCCACCAATACATCCACCTGGGCAAGCCATACCTTCGATGAAATTGCCTTGTAATCTTCCCATCTTGGCTTGGGTAAGGGCAATCTTGCATTGATCAAGTCCACTGCAGGCGACTGGTTTGACTTCGAAGTCGATATTTTGTTCTTTTAAGGCTTCCTTAACGGCATCGCTAAGTCCGCCACATCTAGCAAATATCCTACCAAAATAAGAAGCATTGTCTAATGGCTTTTCTTCTAAAGTGGTCAAATCGACATTTAAGGCATCAAGAAGAGCTTGTAATTCTTCAAAAGTAATGACGCAATCGATATATGGGGAACTTTCTTCCCTAAACATTTCCATCTTTTTGGCAATGCAAGGTCCAACAAATACGGTTTTGGCAGTTGGATCGGTTTGCTTTATATATTTTGCAATCGCAGCCATTGGAGATAAGTTTTTGCTAACTTTTCCTTTTAATTCAGTGAAACTAGTCTCGACATATCTAACAAAAGAGGGGCAGCAGCTAGAAGTACAGAATTTCTCTTCTGCTAAATCTTTAGCTTCATTAAGTGCAACCATATCGGCACCTAAAGCAGCTTCGATAACATCGGTAAAGCCAATTTTCTTTATTCCAGTTATTACTTGTCCTAATTTAGCATAATGGAATTGGCTAGAAATTGATGGGGCTACAATCATATAGGCCTTATAATTCTTGCCATTTTCTGCCCCTTTCATTATATCGATGCACTTAGTGATATAGCTTTTATCCATAATCGCACCGAATGGGCAGGAATATGAACATTGTCCGCATCTAGTGCATTTAGATTCATCGATTTGGGTGATGCCATCTTCCCTAGGGTGGATAGCATTGATCTTGCAGGCAGCTTCGCATGGCCTTTTCTTATTGATAATGGCTCCAAACGGACAAGCTTTCGCACAAAGCCCGCAGTTGACGCACTTGGATTTATCGATTCTAGCCCTTAAATCATCACCAAAGCTAATCGCATTACGGTGGCAGTTTTGGGCACATCTATGGGCTAAACAGCCCCTACACATATCAGTAACCGTAATCCCGCCGAATGGACATTCATCGCAAGCCGCTTCTATTACTTCTAATAGGTTTGGATTAGATTTATCTCCGCCAAGGGCAAGCTTGATTCTATCTTCGACAATTGCCCTTTCCCTATAGACACAGCATCTCATCGTGGCTTTTGGGCCAGGAGAAATAACCTTTGGGATATTATGGATATTTTCATCCAATGTCCCATTATAGTAATTAAGCGCGACTTCTTTTAAGACCTTGTATTTAAGTTCTTGTACCAAAGTGTCAAATTTATTCATTTTCCTTCTCCCTAGAAATACCTTACTTCGATATGTTTTCCTAATTCTTTTAATTTCAAGGCTAGATTATCAATTATCTGCATCTTCATCTTGAAGGAGATATGATACCTTTCGTCTTGGTGGGCTGGGTTTACGGCACATCCGACATAGAATTTGATGTCGGTAGCCTCTTCTAGAAGCATCCTGGCAATCCTAGATGCCCCATCTTCTTTATAAGACCAATCAAAATAGCATTTGTTCTTGTCTTGATAGTCTTTAGCGTAGAACAATACCTTGTTCAAGGTAATTATACCCTCTGTTGCAAGATCTATCCCATCAATATGTGAAATTGGTGGAATTTCTTCATCGATATAATCAAGTCCGCCCCCGACTTCAGTATGAAGATATCTAGCAACGATTGAGCAAGTAGTCCCTCCGCATACAATGTGGGGGTTATCATCAGCTAAGAAAGTCGATAACATCATTTCATCATCGTCCTTATTCGTGGCTGGTCCGACTAATAATGATACTCTCTTTCTTTCCCTTCTTCTTACTACTAAAGAAGAAGTATCGTCCCCCGGACGACGATTATAGAGCAAATCGCAATGGTCTACTAGGATAGAAGCGAGGTTTTTGGCTGAAATTGAGGGTGAATATAGGCTAGTCAGGAACGAAGATATCTCTTCTCTAGTCCAACCAAAGTTAAGCGATTCCCCTACTCCAGCATAAACTGCCCCATCAGAAATAATAGTAAGGCAATCATCTTCTTTAAAATAAAACGATGCCTTCTTGATTATCTTTCCTTCGACTTCGATGCTTTCGTAATTAAGTCGCTTTTCGACTCCATCACGAATAAATACTGGTTCAGGATTATCAAAATTATAGATAACGGCAGAATAATCTTTTTCAATCTTGCAAACTGTAAATGTCGAATAGGCAACATTTCCCCTATCTCTAGCAATCGGAAGGGTCTTAACTAGTGTTCTTGCACCTTCTTCAATTGAAAGACCACCTTCAATCATCCTTGATAACATTGATGAAGTTAAGGTTGATAAAATGGAGGCAACAACTCCTGAGCCAAGTCCATCTGCTAAAACTAAAGTAGTCGATCCATCCTCCCCGACTGTTGTCTGGATATGATCGCCACAAAGTTCCTCTCCCTTATGATTGATGGAGAGATAGCCATATTCTAGTTCGGTATTACTTTCCATCTTCTTTATCGATAGTCTTTGCTAAATTTGTAAGGGCAATTTTCGTATTGGCAGCCGATTCACCTAGTAGCTGGGCAATTTCTTGGACAGCCCTCATATTCTTTTCGATAACTTCCCTAGTTATCTTCTCGGTTTGTTTGGCATCATTTAATCTACGTTCATGTTCAAGATGAGTCTGGGTACGGTCCCTAAATATACCCATGACTGATTTATATCTAGAATCATAAGAAATAGAAGCCTCGACAAAGAGATTATATTTCTCTAAGGTGATATGTGCACATCTAGTTGGGACATTTCCTAACGCCAAAGCAAACAATTCACTTGGTAAGATAGTCTCGATACTTTTCCCGATTACATCGCTAGATTTGATATTAAGCAATGCACATAAAGAAGGATTTACTAACTGGATATCTAGATTTTCATCAGTAACGACAATCCCATTTGGAGTATTTTCGATTATATCTTCATTAAATGATTTAGCCTTTTCCATTAAGAAAGGAAGGCACATCTCTAGATTAGCCTTACCCATTAAGACAGCCTTAGCCTTTTCCTTACAGGTAGGATAGCCGCATGAAGCGCAGTTTAGTTCATCCTTTTTGGTATATTTGCCTAATTTATGAAGGACTTCTTTGATTTGGGACTCGCTAAAATTAGCTTCAGGAAGAGAGATAGGAGTAAATTTCTTCGCTAATTCTTCCTTATTATATTCATTTGTCTTGAAATCAAGTTTGCCGGCATTAGATTTAATTTCTAATATAGAAGATACTAAAGCCTTCTTATTTTTTTCAATCGCTGGTCCATTGATGCAACTACCTTCGCAGCTAGACATCTCAATAAAGCAATTATGGACGTCTCCTTTAGCAATGTTTTCAAGTACTTCTATACATTCATCCATACCAGAGAAAGATAAATACTGTCTAGAAGGAGAAGATTTCTCCATTGTATTTAATATCCCTCCTTCAATTGGGAATAACCTGGCTTTTGAACGTTCTTGCTTAACTGCCTCTTTTGCCTCTACTTTAATATTATTAGATTTAAATAATTCATCTAATTCAAGGAAAGTAAGGACGCAGTCCGGGTTTTTATATCTATCGGCTTCATCTTTTTTAGCAATACAAGGTCCAATAAATATTACTTTTGCACCTGGATATCTTTTCTTTATGTCAAAAGAATGGGCTTGCATTGGAGACATGAATGGAGCTAGACAATTAGATAAAGATGGGTAATGTTTTTCGATTAATAAATTAATGCTATGACAACAAGTAGAGATAATTACATCATGAGCTGGATCTAGACAATATTCATCATATTGCTTCTTAATGATAGTAGCCCCGATTGCAGTTTCTTCTGCATCGACAAAGCCTAACTCTAGCAAGGCTTTCCTTAAGCTTTCAAAAGAAACCCCATGGTAAGAAGAGCTAAACGAAGGGGCAATCGAAGCAATACATCTATTGTTTTTAATTAAATCAAGGGCCTTTTGCTTATCATCCCTAATTACTTTGCAAGATTGGGGGCAAACAGAAAAGCATCTCCCACAAAGTACGCATTCATCAAAGATGATGGAAGCTTGCCCATCATGGAACGAAATTGATTTGGTTGGACAGTGCCTAATACATTTATAGCAGCTGCGGCAATCGTTTTCTCTACTTGTTAATACATGCATAAATTCACCTAGAAAGAAAATAAGGCAGCGAATAAATTCGCCACCTTATTAATTATTTAGTTAATGGGACGATAGTATCCTCGAACAAAGATGCAACTTTATCCTTGGCAATGCCAGTGATGATTTCTCCGTTTATTTTAAACGTGACTCCATCATGACCGCATTGGCCTAGACAAAACGCAGCCTTCAATTCAACTTTATCGTTAAGCCCGAAACGCATTATTTGGTTTCTAGCTTCTTCAATTACATCACGAGATCCTTTTAAGTGACAAGAACTTCCGACGCAGATAGAAACTTCAACTTTTTCCATTAATTACCTTTATAGGCGTCCTTCATGATTTGGATCATGTCCTCGACAAGGGGTTCCCTTGGGTTGGCTGGGGTGCATTGATCCTCATAGGCAAGGTATCCTATTTCCTCCAATTTAGAATTATACACTTCTTCATCAGGGATTAGGGAAGCAAAATTCATATCGATTCCAATTTCCTTGCCTAAATCCATAACGGCTTTGGACAAAGCTAGTGTAGCTTCTTCTGGAGTAGAGGCCTTTAAGCCAAGGGTACGGCAGATTTCAAGGTACTTCTGGTCGCATTGATATTCTTCATATTTTGGCCAGACGGAGAGTTTTGTTGGTTGGGTTCCATTATATTTGATGACATGTGGGAGCAAGATTGCACAGGTTTGTCCGTGTATTGTATGGAATTCAGCACCCATCTTATGGGCGATGGAGTGAGTGATTCCAAGGAAGGCATTAGCGAAGGCCATACCAGCAATAGTAGCGGCATTATGCATCTTTTCCCTAGCCTTTAAGTCATGTCTACCATCTTTGACTGCACGTGGGAGATAGGTGAATACAAGCTTAATGGCTTCTAGAGCTAATCCATCAGTATAGTCACTAGCCATGACGGAAGTATAGGCTTCGATAGCATGGGTAAGGACGTCCATACCGGTATAGGCGGTAGATCTAGCTGGGATGTTAGTTGTAAATTCTGGGTCAACTATAGCAATGCTTGGGGTAAGAGAATAATCAGTTAAAGGATATTTCTTGAGGTTCTTCTTATCAGAGATAACGGCAAATGGAGTGACTTCAGATCCAGTTCCGGAAGTTGTTGGGATGCAAATGAGTTTGCTCTTTCTTCCAAGTTCAGGATATTTGAAGGCCCTCTTTCTGATATCCATGAATTTTTGCTTCAAGTCATCGAAATTGACTTCTGGGTGTTCATAGAATATCCACATACCTTTAGCAGCATCCATGGCACTACCACCACCAAGGGCGATAATGGTATCAGGAGCAAATTGTTTCATTAATTCGACACCACGTCTAACAGTTGTGATATCTGGATCTGGTTCGACTTCGGCGAATAATTGATAGGTGACTGGGTTTCTTCTTTGATTCAATTCATCAATGATCTTGTTTAAGAAACCAAGTTCAACCATGGAGTGGTCGGTGACAATGAATACCTTGCCGACATCTTTAGCAGAGCGGAGGTATTGGATGGAATTACGTTCAAAATAGATCTTTTGTGGTACTTTAAACCATTGCATGGTGTTTCTCCTTTTTCCTACGCGCTTGATGTTAAGCAAGTTGATGGCACTTACGTTACCAGCAACAGAGTTATGGCCATAAGAACCGCAACCTAAAGTTAATGAAGGCAAGAAGGAGTTATAGACATTACCGATTCCGCCAAATGTAGATGGGGAATTCCAGATGATACGGATGGCTTTGACTTTATCACCAAAGGCATCAGACATAGCTTGTTCTTTGCAATGAATTGCAGCAGAGTGTCCAAGTCCACCGAATTCAAGCATCTTTTCGCACATATCGAATCCTTCGTTATAGTCTTTGACTTTATAGACGGATAGGACTGGTGAAAGTTTTTCTCTAGAAAGAGGTTCAGAAACACCGACTTCAGAGCAATTGACAGCGATTATTTGACAGGTTTCTGGGATTTCAAATCCGGCATTCTTAGCAATGTTATAAGCAGACATGCCAGCGACATCGGCATTAAGTCTAGCTTGGTCAACATTGGCATCTCCCTTATTGACGCCGAACATGTATTTCTCTAGCATTCTCTTTTCTTCTTTAGAAGCAAAATAGACGCGGTATTTCTTAAACATGTCGACTGTTTCTTTATAGATTGGTTCATCAATGAAGACAGCGGATTCAGAAGCACAGATCATGCCGTTATCAAATGATTTGGATAAGACAACGTCATTGACAGTTTCTGGGATATCAGCACTTCTATCGATATAGCAAGGAACATTGCCGGCCCCGACACCTAAAGCAGGTTTGCCGCAGCTATAAGCAGCCTTGACCATGGCGTTACCACCAGTTGCAAGGATTGTAGCAATTCCTGGGTGATTCATTAAGGCGCTAGTGGCATCCATTGAAGGATGTTCAATCCATTGAATGCAGTTTTCTGGAGCACCAGCTGCAATAGCAGCATCTCTCATGACGATAGCAGCGGCCTTGGAGCATTCTTGTGCTTTTGGATGGAAACCGAAGATTATTGGGTTTCTGGTCTTGATGGCAATAAGAGATTTGAAGATAACTGTTGAAGTTGGGTTAGTAACTGGGGTGACACCGCAGATAACACCAACTGGTTCAGCAATTTCAGTGATACCGGTGACTGGGTCATCTTTGATGATTCCAACAGTCTTGAGGTGACGCATATTGTTAACGATATATTCGCAGGCAAACAAATTCTTTGTAGCCTTATCTTCGAAGACGCCTCTATGGGTTTCTTCGATAGCTTTACGGGCTAAGATACCGTGGTGATCAAGTCCGGCGACAGACATCTTAGCGACGATATAATCAATCTTTTCTTGATCATAGGAAGCGAAATCGTCTAAGGCTTTCAAACCTTTCTTGACTAATTCATCAACTTCCTTGATAGCGGCTTGTTTAGCTTCTTCTGGTGAAAGTTTAGTTTCTTTAATGGTAGCCATTATTTTTCCTCCTGTTTGGCTAAAGCGATGTTGAGTCTATGAGACAAAACGGCAAGAGATGAGGCAAGATTAACATTCTCAACAACAATGTTACTTGCTACATCTAGATGTGTTGGGGCAAAATTCCATAAAGCCTTCGCACCACTAGAGATGGCAAGGTCGCAAACTTCCTGGGCTACGCTAGCTGGAACAGTAATGATTGCAATATGGGCATTTAGCCTTGGCAACATAGTCTTGAGTTCATTAAGAGAGAAGATACGCTTTCCTCCGATGCTAGTTCCTACTAGGCTAGCATTCGTATCAAATCCAGCTAGTATTTCTAACCCCATTTGCTTGAAGGAAGGGAAATTTAGAAGCGCCTGGCCAAGATGACCAACTCCAATTACTACAGCTGAAGTAGAATCTCTATAACCTAGGAAAGTTTCTATGTCTTCGATAAGTTGCTTTAATGACCTACCTTTTTTAGGACGTCCTGGTTCAAGCGAGACATTTTGGAGATCCTTCCTTACTTGTTCCTCGCTATAGCCAAGTTTAGCAGCAATGCGGGGAGAAGAAATGGTCTCCACTCCTTCATCGGACAATTCCTTGAAGTATTTCAGGTAGATTGGATATCTGCCTAGTTGATTCATGGAGAATGTTTTCATATTCTTTTTCTCTCCTTTCTTAACTCTTTCAAGTTACCGATAAAACATTAACGATTTAAAAATCAAATGTAAATAGTTTAAGTATATTTTTACCGATATATCGTTACTGAAACCGCTTACACTATATTTACATAATAAAAAACGGCTATAAAGCCATTTCTAGAACCATCATAATGGCAAAGCCAATCATAAACGACCAAAGCCCATAATGGACATAATCCCCTTTTCTTGCTTCAGGGAGCAATTCATCGATTGTTACATAAATCATCGCTCCTGCTGCAATAGCAAGTAAATATGGAAGAGTTACACCTAGATAAGAAGAAATAAATACGGTCAATAAGCCAAATATAGGTTCAACTATTCCTGAAGCCGCTCCTAATAAGAAGGCTTTTGGTTTAGATACTCCTTCTTCTAATAAAGGAATAGAAACAGCTGCCCCTTCTGGGAAATTCTGTATTGCTATACCTATAGCTAAGGCTAAAGCAGCCCCGATATAGCTAGCATCATTAGGATTAGCCAGTGCTAACCCACAAACTAATCCGACTGAAATACCTTCCGGAATATTATGTATAGTAACAGCAAAGAAGAATTTAGTATTCCTAGATAAACTAGATTTAGGGCCTTCTTCTTCATTTGAATTTAAATGTAGATGGGGAATGAGTTTATCCATTAAATATAAGATAAGCCCACCTAATATAAATCCAGTTAAAGGTGGGATAAATGATAATGATGATGGCAAATAACTAGCTTCCCTAGCCTCTTCCATCGAAGGCAAAAGTAATCCAAAGACAGAAGAAGAAACCATGATCCCGGAAGCTAATCCGATTATTACATTGCTAACTTTATTAGAAAAAGTCTTCCTGAAAAAGAAGACTAGAGCCGAACCAAGTGTTGTTGCGGCGAATATTAATATTAATGAGAAAACTGAAGTTCCTAACGCATCCATGCGAATAAGATACTACAAAAAATTTAAATTGTTAAGTTATATTAACTATTTAGATAAATCAGCAATTATTTTATCCATCTCTGCCTTTTTCTTTTTCATATCCATGAATAAGGCGAGTTGGTCTTTAGCCCTTACTAAATTATGGTCTTCGTATTCAATCCTAAAATAATTATCACCATCTAGATAATCGCTTAAGAAACGTAAACCGCATTCATAAGTCATAATCATCGCCCCATATGGGAGGTAATTAATTTCGTCTTTAGTTAAAGAAGAACCACATTTAGAGAGGAATCCTTCTGCAAAAGACTTAAAATATTCTAGATTTAAGCCAACTTTAGATAAATCTTTCTCATCTTCTTTGCCATAATTTGCCCCGAATCTAATCGCATCACCGAAATCATTCATCGCATATCCAGGCATAACTGTATCTAAATCGATGACACATATTGCATGCTTACCTTCCCCATCGAACAAGACATTATTTAATTTGGTGTCATTATGGGTAACTCTTAATGGATATTTATTCTTGTCTAGATTATAGAAAATCTCGGCATATTCTTTATTGTCTAGATATCCTTTTATTGTTTCTTCACAGCTAGAGGCACGATGTACCTTATCCTTATTTAATATAGATAAGAAAGTTTCCATCCTTTTATGGGTATTATGGAAATCAGGAATTGTTTCAAATAAGGTGGAAGAAGGATAATCTGCTAAATCATTTTGGAAGCAGCCAAAGGCAATTCCTGCTTGCTTAAATACTTCTTTATTATCAATGGAACAATAACAAACGCTAGGATCGATAAATACATAACCGCGATAGAAATTATGGTTATCGTCGACATAATAGGGTTTCTTGTCTAAAGTATGGATTAATTCTAGGCATTCCCTTTTTGGATCCCCTCCCCTAGAAAGTACTTTCTTACGAAGGAATTTGGTGACATTTTCGATATTAGCCATTAATTCTTTGGCATTCGGGAAGACATCGATATTGATACGTTGAAGGATATACCTAGTTTCTTTGCCATCGTTTTCCTTGAATGTTAAAAAATAGGTTTCATTAATATGGCCGATTGTATTTAATTCGTAATGGATTAATTCCCCTTTAAAATCAAACTTCGAAATTGCATCTAACAATTTTTCTTTGCTTATTTGTTTCATGAAATTACCTTCCTAGGAGCAACAAGAGCAATTATGATACAAGAAGAGATTTTAAACAAACAAAAAACGAATTTAGAACTAAAATAGTCAATAAATCGATATTTTCCCCACTTGTAATACTAAACGCAACTTAATAAACGAAAGTCGCATTTAGTCT
>DAVZIW010000041.1:0-11734 GCA_052273085.1 Candidatus Alloenteromonas sp. | reverse complement strand
AAAGCTTGGCTAGGTTGTATAATTCCCTTCATTATGGAAAATAAAGATAGTAAATCGTGGATAATTGTTAAAGGGGCTAGGGAAAATAACCTCAAGAATATTAATGTAGAGATACCTAAAGGGGCATTAAATGTCTTTACAGGTGTTTCGGGTTCAGGGAAATCTTCTCTTGCTTTCAACACGATTTTCTCTGAAGGGCAAAGACGTTATGTCGAATCTTTATCTTCTTATGCTAGACAATTCCTCGGTGGATTTGAAAAGCCTGATGTTGATTCAATTGAAGGGTTATCTCCTGCAATTTCAATTGATCAGAAATCTACTTCCCATAACCCAAGGTCTACAGTTGGAACAGTTACGGAAATATATGATTACCTTAGACTTTTGTTTGCTAGGGTTGGCATTCCTTATTGTCCAAACCATAATAAGCCGATTATTTCTTTTTCCCCAGTTGCCATAACTAACATTGTCTTAAATTATGAAGTAGGGGAGAAAATACAGATATTATCTCCTATTGTCAGGAATGAAAAAGGAACGCAGGCAGCCGTTTTAGAAAAATTAAAGAAAGATGGTTTTAGCAGGGTAAGAGTAGATAAAACCATATATTTAATCGAAGAAGTACCTACCCTAGATAAAAACAAAAGGCATGATGTCGATATAGTTATTGATAGATTGATAATAAAAGACGGGATTAGAAGTAGGGTGGCTGAAGATGTTGAGCTAGCCCTAGATAAATCAAAAGGCTACATTCTTATCCTTTCTTCAAAAGGAGAAAGACTGCTTTCAAGTAAGCATTGTTGCCCTGAATGTGGTTTTTCTATTCCTTCTCTTGAGCCAAGGCTATTCTCTTTCAATGCCCCTTTAGGATATTGCCCAGACTGCAAAGGGTTAGGGATAAAAAGAGAAGTAAATATCGATTTATTAATCCCAGATAAATCTAAATCAATTAGGCAAGGCGCGATTAAATACCTTGCCAATATAGTTGATTCAACTAACCTAGAATGGAAAGAATTCGAGATACTTTTCTCTACTTATCATATAGATATAGATATTCCTTTTGAAAAGCTAGACAAGAAGAGTCAAGACATAGTCCTATATGGTTCGCCTGATGTCTTGACTTATACTGTTACTTCTATTTCGGGAAACAAGATGAATAGAAAAGGACAGATACAAGGAGTAAAGACCCGTATCGAAAGGCTTTATAGGGAAACTAGCTCGGAATGGATGAGCAAATATTATGAATCATTCATGAGTGATTCTATTTGTACGACTTGCCATGGAGCCAGGTTAAATGAACAAGCCTTATCAGTTAAAGTAAATGGGCTAAATATATTCGAGGCCTGTTCTTTGTCTTTAGAAGATTTCTATTCCTGGATAAAAGAAGTTCCATCGACTTTAGATAATGAAAAGCAGCAAATTGCTAGATTAGTCATCAAAGAAATAGAAAACAGGACCAAATTCCTTATTGATGTAGGGTTAGAATACCTAACTTTATCTAGATATGCGATGACTCTTTCTGGAGGGGAATCCCAACGTATTAGGTTAGCAACCCAGATTGGATCGAAATTATCTGGTGTCCTTTATGTATTGGACGAACCTTCAATTGGACTTCATCAAAGGGATAATGATAAACTCATTGCAACATTAAAGGAAATGAGGGACCTAGGCAATACTTTGATAGTAGTAGAGCATGATGAAGATACGATTAGGTCTGCCGATTATGTTGTCGATATCGGAAAAGGTGCTGGAATCCATGGGGGTAATCTAGTCTATGAAGGTGATGTAGACGGGCTTTTAAAATGCGAAGATTCCATCACTGGTGCCTATTTATCTAATAGAAGGAAAATTGAAATTCCTTCAAAAAGAAGAAAAGGGAACGGCAAATACCTTGAATTAATCGGGGCAACTTGCCATAACTTGAAGAATATCAATGTCAAGATACCTCTAGGTAAATTAGTTTTGGTAACTGGAGTTTCTGGCTCGGGTAAGTCATCTTTAATAAACGAGACTTTAGTCAGGGCTTTAGAAGTAGAAATAAATAAAAAGAAAGATCCGATGCCGATTTTAATAAAGAAAATAAAAGGCATTGAGAATGTTGATAAATTAGTTTCCATTACCCAAGAGCCAATCGGAAGGACTCCTAGGAGCAATCCTGCGACATATACAGGTGTATTTGATGATATACGTGCCTTATTCGCAGAGACTGATGTTGCTAGGGAAAGAGGATATGATAAAGGAAGGTTCTCTTTCAATGTTAGAGGCGGAAGGTGTGAGAAATGCGAAGGTGCTGGGGTCAATAGAATCCCAATGTCTTTCTTGCCGGATGTCTATGTTAAATGCGATGAATGCGATGGCAAACGTTATAATAGGGAAACTCTTGAATGTCTATATAAAGGCAAGTCCATCTATGATGTCTTGGATATGAGAATAGAAGAAGCAGTTGAATTCTTCTCTTCTAGGCCAAAGATTTTATCTAAGATTAAGACATTGATGGATGTTGGACTTGGCTATATAAAATTAGGGCAGCCTGCGACTGAACTTTCTGGCGGGGAAGCCCAAAGAGTAAAACTAGCAACTGAATTACAAAAGAAGATGTCAGGAAAGACTATTTATGTCTTAGACGAACCTACTACTGGATTAAGCAGTTATGATGTAGATAAATTGCTTGGAGTCTTAAATAGAATCGTCGATCATGGGGATACTGTTATTGTCATTGAGCATAATCTTGATGTAATTAAGGTTGCAGATTATATAATTGATTTAGGACCTCTAGGCGGGAATAAGGGCGGAGAAGTTATTGCAACTGGTACTCCAGAAGAAGTAGCCTCTAATCCAAATTCCTATACAGGTATATATCTAAAGAAAGTATTGATGAAAGGATAATTATGGGAATAGCGTTACTTATAATTGGTTTAATAATCCTTCTTTTGGGAAGTGCATCTATTATCTATGGCTGTTATAGCTTCAAAAAAGATAGGAGCAAGGACAATTTCTCCAAGAAAGAATTAGCCCTTCTTCTTGGAGGATTAGGAGTAAATGCAGTTGGAGGAGCCTTGCTTTTTGGCTCGATTCCAGTCGTAAATAGATATCCAATGAATTCAGGCCATTTTGCCATGGTTATATTGGGTGGATTCCTTTTTGTACTGTTCTTTTCTTCCTTATGGACTGACTTTTATCTGCGTTTCTATAGGGCAGATATGGATATAAATCTATTGAAATGGGTAAAGATAACTTTATATACATCCATCCCTTTGTCTCTTATTTTCTTCCTTCTTATGATGGAGGGTTTTGCCCCATATATTAAATATCCTTTAGTATCTGGATTTGTTATCGGAGAAGGTGGCTTTAGCTGGGTAAGAGCAGGAGAAAAGGCTCCTAAAGGCCTTCATATTGCCTGGTATGGGGTAATCATGGTTTTCTCTGCTTTAGTTGCCTATTGGATTTCTGACCATAGATTCTATAAAAAATACCATAAACACGGGATTTTGGATTCTTTGTTGTTAGTTGCTTTCCCTGCTGGAATAATCGGGGCTCGTATCTGGTATGTTGTTGGTAATTGGAACGGGGATACCGGGGGTGGAGTTGCCTTTTCTAAATTGATTGGAACTTCCGACTGGTGGAGGATATTTGCCATTTGGGAAGGTGGACTTACTATTTTAGGTGGCGCGGTTGGAGGAATTATTGCCGGGATCATCTTTATGAGACTTAGAAGAAAATATGTCGATGTAAGATGGGCGATGGATATGATTGTCCCTTGCATACTCATATCGCAGGCTATAGGAAGATGGGGGAATTTCTTTAATGTTGAAGTTTATGGAAGCGTAACTTCATCTTCTTCTTGGTCATTCTTGCCTACATTTATCCAAATGCAGATGTCATATAACGGGGGCGGGACTTCTCTTCCTGCTGGTCAGATGCATGTACCTTTATTCCTAATTGAATCAATGATTAATATCGCTGGATATTTCATCATTGCCTATCTAGCCCCTTTCATTTGGAAGAAATATAGACCAAATGGAAGCTTGGCAGGCTGCTATATGATTTGGTATGGAATCGTAAGAATGATAATGGAGCCTCTTAGGGATCCTGATTTCAATATGGGAACGAATGGAATGTGGTCATTCTGGAATTCGATGGTCTACATAATAATTGGCATAGTTATGATTGGATTTTTCTTCCTTTTGGATTATCTAAAAAGCAAGAAGGATAATGCTCCTAAAGAAGAAAGCGAAAAGGCGAACTAATGAAAGAAGTAGATGTAGTTATCATTGGTTCAGGTATAGCAGGGATAAGTGCCGCTATATATCTAAAACGTTCTTCTCTTTCTTTTGTCTTATTAGATAAAAGCATGCCGGGAGGTAAGCTAAATATTATCCATCGAATCGATAATTATCCTGGCTATCCTTCTATTTCTGGACTTGAATTATCTAAATCATTATTAGAACAATGCAAGCAACTAGGCATTGAATTTAGCTATGGAGAAGTAAATAAAGTCGAGAAAGTCGATTCTAATTTCTTAACTAGGACTGATGTTGATTCTTATCTAAGCAAGGTAGTTATTGTTGCGAGTGGACTTAGCGAGGCTAAATTAAATATCCCTGGAGAGAAAGCCTATTTTGGAAGTGGAGTTAGTTATTGTGCCACTTGCGATGGACCTTTCTTTAAGAATAAAGATGTTGCTATATACGGATATAAGGATTTTGCTTTTGAAGATGCAATCTATCTTTCTAGCCTAGTCAATAGGCTTTATTTCATCTTGCCAAAACCTCCATTAACAACCGAAACCCATCTAAATGAAGTAAAGAAGGCTAAAAACATAACTATATTCGATGGATATAGCCTTAAGGAAATAAAAGGGGACAACAAGGTTAATTCGATTTTCATTGATAAGGATAATGAGACAAAAGAATTGGAAGTATCCGCGATTTTCCCTTTATTTGAACAAATATCTTCGTCAAGCTTCCTTTCTCCCTTGAGTATTAAAATGAGCAATGGGTTTATCGATACTGATAAAGATGGAAAGACTAGTGTAGATGGAGTATATGCCGTTGGGGATATAGTAAATAAGAAATTAAGGCAATTAATAAATGCTGCAAGCGAAGGTGCTTTGGCTGCTATATCTAGCATCAATTATGTTAGGAGCAAGAAATAAATGCCTAACAAGAATCCTTTCTCCTTTGCCTTGAAAGTAAAAGAAGAAATAGCATCTTCCCATATGCCTGAGACTTCAATCAGGCCATTTTTATCCGCGTTTATTAAATGTAATGGGACTTATAGATCAGGCGGGGTGATTGATTTATCTAGTGAATCTAGTAGGGTTGCCAAACTTTTATACCAATCAATATCTTCTATATATGGGGTAGGGGTAAGGTTTTCCTATACTAGAAGCATGAATTTCCGTAAGGCAGTCAAATACCATTGCCTTGTTGATGAAGCTGATTTTATTTGTTCTGATCTAGATGTAGATTTCCTTTCTGCCAAACCAAATAAATATTTAATCGGGACGAATGAAAACCTTTCGGCTTATCTAGCGGGTTGCTTTGTTTCAGTTGGTTCGGTTAATGATCCTAAATCGAGTAATTACCATCTTGAATTGGCCCTTTCTGATCCTGATTTTGCTTCCTTTGTATGTAAATGCATATCTAGAATTAAGACGATTGAATTCACCCCGAAGATAATAAAAAGAAGGCAGCAATATGTCGTCTATTTAAAACGTAGTGTCCAGATTAGCGATTTCCTTTCTTATATCGGGGCGACTTCTTCTTGTTTGGAATTTGAAAATGTCCGCGTTGGAAGAGAAATGATTAATATCGATAATAGATTAGAAAACCTAGATTTGGCCAATATGGAAAAGACATTATCTGCTGCTTCTAGGCAAATTAAGGAAATTGATTATTTAAAAGAAAAAAGGATATTAGACAACTTGCCTTATAAGGTCAGGGTTTTAGCAGACATCAGGAAAAATAATCCCGAGGCTAGCCTAGAAGAGCTTGCCTCGATTTTATCAGAAACTATTTCTAGCCAAGTCTCAAAATCTAACATTAACCATATTTTAAGAAAGATACATGAGGAATATATAAATGATTCTGGAGATATCCGATAAGGAACGTTTAGAGAACGAAATTACTTCATTCCGCAACAAATTAGGCCTTAGAATCGCCTTTATTAGGACTAGCAAGGAGATTTCCCAGTTCCGTTTATCCCTATTAACTGGATTAAGCAAGCAATATATTTCCGATTTAGAGAACGGAAGAAGGAACGTTTCCATTTCTTCTTTATATAAGGTTGCAAAGGGGCTAGAAGTAGGGATAGAAGAGCTATTTTTGGACCTTGAACAATCAAAGTAACTACATTTACCGATTTATTGTATATTACCTAAGGTAATTACCCCTTTTAAAGATAGAATTCCCTTAGTATAATTTATTCGCTTAAATAAAGGAGGGACAATAAAGAATATGTCCATCAAACTAGCTATTAACGGGTTCGGTCGTATTGGCCGTCTCGCCTTCCGCCGCGCTTATGAAGTCGGTGGTTTCGAAGTCGTCGCTATCAATGACTTAGTCGACGCAAACACCCTTGCCTACTTATTAAAGTATGACACCACACATCGTACCTGGCATGCAAACGAAATCTCCGCCGAAGTCGAAAAAGACGAAGCTGGAAATTTCATCAAGAACAACCTTGTCTTCAAGGGTGTTAGAATCCCAGTCCTTGGCAAAAAGGACCCACATGATTTGAAGTGGGGAGAATACGGTGTCGATATCGTTTTGGAATGCACTGGTAGATTAAAGAGTAAAGAAGATGGCCAAGTCCACCTCGACAATGGTGCCAAAGGCGTCATCATCTCTGCTCCATCTTCCTCCAAGGATATCCCAACCTTCGTTTATGGAGTCAACACCAACACCTTAACTCCAGATATGAAGATCATCTCTGGTGGATCTTGCACAACTAACTGCTTAGCCCCAGTTATGAAGGTCATCAATGATACCTTCGGCGTAAGAGGCGGATTTATGACCACCGTCCACGCCTATACCAATGACCAAACCATCCTTGACCTCGCCAAAGGCAACTTACGCCGTGGTAGAGCCGCAGCCGCCAACATTGTTCCAACAACCACTGGTGCTGCTAAGGCCATCAAGGTCGTCATTCCTGAACTAGATGGTAAGTTAATGGGTGGAGCTGTCAGAGTTCCTGTAACCGATGGTTCCTTAGTTGACTTATCCTTAGTCCTAGAAAATCAAAATGTCACCAAAGAAGAAGTCAATGCCGCTTTAAAGAAAGCTAGCGAAACTTCCTTGAAGGATGTCATGGATTATACTGAAGACGAAATCGTCTCTAGCGATATCCTTGGCGCAACTGCCGGTAGTGTCTTTGATGCCACCCAAACTGTTGTCTTTACCGATAAGACTGGACTTCAACATGTCAAAGTCGTTTCCTGGTATGACAACGAATATTCCTTCACTTGCCAATATGTCCGTCTTGCTGGCGAATATGGCAAAGTTCTTGGTTGCAAGTAATTTATAAAACATCCATTTTTAGGCAGGAGGCAACACTCCTGCCTTTTTTGCATTTAGGAAAAAATGTTCACAAAATAAGTTTATATTGTTTTGTTTCACCCTTATAGGGTGGTATACTCTTTTTGCTAGGAGCAAAATAAAATGCTAAAAACAATTGAAGATTTAAAAAACTTACAAGGCAAAAGAGTCCTTGTCCGCGTTGATTTCAACGTTCCTCAAACTAATGGCGTCATTAGAGACGACAATAGAATCAGGGCTGCTTTGCCAACTATTAATTACCTCACCTCCAAAGGAGCTAGGGTCATCCTTATGTCCCACCTTGGCAAGATCAAATGGAAAGAACCTGATATGGCTAAGATTGAAGCCATGAAGAAGGCCAATGATTTATCTTGCGCTGCCACTAGACTTGGCGAATTAGTTTCCCCAACCAAGGTTTATTTCTGCAAGGAAACCCATGGTGAAACTTTAGCCAACGCTGTTGCTAATCTAAAAGATGGCGAAATCCTTCTTATGCAAAATACCCGTTATGAAAAGGGTGAAGAAAAGAATAATCCTGAATTAGCCGCCGAATGGGCTTCTTTAGCCGATGTATTCGTCATGGATGCCTTTGGTTCTAGCCATAGGGCCCATGCTTCTACAGTTGGAGTACCTTCCATATTGAAAGAAGAAGGAAAGCAAGTAGCAGAAGGCTATTTGATGATTAAGGAAGTTTCTAACCTTACCCGCTGCGTCGAAGTCAAAGACGAAGATAGACCATATGTTGCCATATTAGGTGGATTCAAGGTTTCCGATAAGATCAAAGTCATCGATTCCTTATTAAAGAAATGTGATTATGTCTTAATCGGCGGTGCCATGACTTATACCTTTAAGAAAGCCATGGGAATGGATATTGGAAATTCCCCATGTGAAATGGATCAACTTGATTATGCAAGAAAATGCATCGATGATGCCGACGGACGTCTAATCCTTCCAGATGATGCAGTTGTTACCGATTCCTTTGAAGAAAAAGAAGGACGTAATATCAAAGTTGTCGATACCGAAATCGAAGCTGGTGGACGTATCCCAGATGGATTTGAAGGATGCGATATCGGTCCAAGGACAATAAAACGTTATCAAGCTATCATTGCCAAGGCCAAGATGGTTTTCTGGAATGGCCCTATGGGTGTATTCGAACAAAAGGATTTCCAATCCGGAACTGTTGCAGTTTGCAAAGCCATTGCTGAACTCCAAGGAAAAGCCTTTACTGTCTGCGGTGGTGGCGATAGTGCTTCTGCTGTCAAGCAATTTGGTTACAAAGCTTCATTTAGCCATGTTTCTACTGGTGGCGGAGCTTCACTTGAAATGATTGAAAACGATGGACACCTCCCAGGTGTTGATGTCCTTCGCTAAGAGGAAATATAAATGAGAAAAAAACTTTTGATGGGAAACTGGAAAATGAACAAGACCCCATCCGAGGCCAAGGCATTCGCACTTGGCTGCAAGGATATGGTCGAATATGCCATTTCCCATGATATCGATGTTGGTGTTGCCCCAACTTATGTTTGTTTAGAAACTGTTAAGGCAAATTCTCCATCTTCTTTAATCGTATCGGCTCAAAATTGCTCAAGTCATGATCATGGTGCCTATACTGGTGAAATCTCTATCCCAATGTTAAAGGAAATCGGAATTGACTGGGTAATTCTTGGCCATTCCGAAAGAAGAGAATATGATGCCGAGACTAGTGTCAAGTGCAATGCTAAAATCAAGGCTTTGCTTGAAGCTAATATGACTCCTCTATATTGTTGTGGCGAATCTCTTGAGACCTTTGAAAAAGGTGAGACAAAATCCTTTGTCGAAACCCAAATTAGAGAAGGCCTAGACGGATTAAGCAAAGAAGATGCAAGGAAAGTCGTCATTGCCTATGAGCCAATCTGGGCAATTGGGACTGGAAAGAATGCAACTTCTGCAATTGCCGAAGATACAATAGCCCACATTAGGAGCGTCTTAGCTTCCATGTTTGGCGAAGTTGCCGAAGAAATGAGAATATTATATGGCGGTTCAGTTAAGCCAAATAATATTGCCGAATATATGTCGATGAAGGACATCGATGGTGCCTTGGTAGGTGGGGCTAGCTTAACCCTAGAATCCTACAAGGGGCTAATCGATGGATTGGTAAAATAAGATGGCATTCGCTTCGGTTAGAAAATCTAGGGCTCCCCAAGACGAAACCAAAGTAAATGAATTTTTACAAAACAAGAACAAATCCGTTGGCAAAGTCTATCTCTATATGGGGATTGGCTTAGCCATATCTGCAGTGGTATCTATAGTAGTCGGTGTCTTATTCGCTGGTTGGTTTACAAATTTTGGTAGAATCGACTGGGCAGGAGAAGTATCTGATACTGCTATATTCACCTATGTTGGTATATTGATTGCTAGCTATATCGTCATGTTTATCGATAGCCTAGTAATTACCCATAGGGCCTATTCGGATAAGAAGTCATTATGGGTACCTTATATCCTATATACTATATTGATGGGGGTATTCCTCAGTGCCTTCTTGATTGCTGGAATTGATTTCTATACATTGGGTGAGGCATTTGGGATATCAGGATTAGTCTTCGTTATCATGGGATTAATCGGATATTATTCAAAATCAAACCTCAATGTACTTGGGATGATTGCCGCCGGGGCACTTATGTGTTTGCTTTTAGGTGGCGCGTTCTGGCTTATATTATGGTTAATCAATCCGGCCGCCTTCTATATCTATAATGTCATTGTCTCTATTGCAGTCATGGCATTCCTACTTATATTGGTAGCGGTCGATACCTATAACATCAAGAATATACTGCAAAATAGTGCCGGCAAGAATATGCCTCTATATTGCGCTTTCAAGATGTATACGGACTTCATTGCCGTATTCGTTAGGATCTTATATTTCCTTGTATTAATCAAAGGAAGCAAAAGAAAATAACTTCAAAAGACTTCTAGTTAAAGCTGGAGGTCTTTTTTTGTTGGATTTAAAAACGTATGATTAACTTATGAAATTATCTTTTTTGATTCCTGTATATAATTCAGTCTCTACTTTGCCTAGGTTAGTAACCTCCTTATTAAAGCAAGAGGGGGATATCGAATTCCTTTTTGGAGTCGAGCCAAGTAAGGATTCTTCTTTGAATTACCTCATTGATAAGCAAAAAGAAGATAGCAGGGTAAAAATAATCGTTAACGAAACTAAATTAGGTCCTTTGGGCAATAGGATCAATTTGATAAAGCACGCTTCAGGGGACTTGATTGCGTTTTCTGATTCTGATGATTACCTAGTTAGTGATTTTGCTAAAGTAGCAATAAACGGTTTTGATGATGATATCGATGTAGTTTGCCTTGATTATCTAGTCGAATATAAAGGAAAGATAAAAAATAATTTGTTTAGGCCAAGAAGGAAACAAGTATTAAGTGGAGAGAAAGCCTGTAAGAAACTTCTTAAAGATGCTTCCTTAAGAGGATTTCTCTGGAATAAGGTATTTAGGAAAGAATTATTCCATTCCGATAACCTTTTATTATTAAAAGAAGGAATGATGTTTGAAGATATTCCCTTGGTATATTCTTTATTTAGCTGCTCTAGATTAGTAAAGATTCTCCCTTATCCTTTATATATATATGTAAAAGGGGAAGGATCACTTACTTCTAGCAAGAATAAGAATAGGGCCCATAACCATATCGATAGCTTTGCCCTCATTAAATATGCATCTACCAAATTAGGCTATCCTTATAATAAAGATTTTGCCTCTAGCTATCTCCGCATCAAATTATCTATTGCCTTTGATTTATATCTTTCTAAAAAAGATGGTCTAGGCAAAGATGAAATAAAAATGGAAAAGAAAAGACTTAGGATGCTAAAGGGAAAAGATTTCCCTAATGAAGATAGTTTCTCTTCCTCCATACTAAAAATGGAAAGCATATTCTAAGACTATTTATTATTTATATATTAATATATAGATAAGAAAGGAAATCTAATTATGAATAAATTCTATAAATGCAATGAATGCAAGAAAGTCTTCCTCGACCTATCAAGCAATGAAAATCCAACCGGACTAGTTGAACTTAAAGCCAATACAGTTGATGCCTCAAATGAAAAACATATTCCAGATGTACATGTTGAAGGTGATAAAGTTAATGTAGTAGTGGGTAGCGTCATCCATCCAATGACTGTTGAACACCATATTGAATGGATTGGCATTGTTACT
>DAVZIW010000040.1:0-11992 GCA_052273085.1 Candidatus Alloenteromonas sp. | reverse complement strand
GCCCACGTAACATAAGCTGGCCATCATCAGTAATAAAAACATTTTCAGGAGAAACCCCACCATTGCCTTCTCCCCAATAGCCTTGGCCGATAATCCAATTAGATTCCTCTAAGGTATCAAACCCATCATAAAAACCATTTGAAAAATCTTCTTTAATTCCATCAAGTAACTTTATCGGTTCCCCCACTTTTAAATATGATGGAATTACATTCTCTTCGCTAGAAGATGGATTTTTTTCTTCACCGCAACTAAATAAAGCGATGCTAACGAGAGCAGAAATAATTAATAAATAAGATGTTTTATGGTGTTTCATACGAGTACATTATAGAAAAAATGAAAGGGGTTTCAATCTTTTTTTCACTTTATTAAAAAATATTTTTTCATTTTACTAAAAAATTCTTCTTAAAATGGGTAGATCATGAAAATCCATTTCACTTTCTTTAAGGTTAATTTCGGCTACTTTTTTAATTAGTGGCTAATTTTAACTTCTAGCTCATTTTCTTCAAGACCTAAAAATTACAATTAATTCCTTGAAGTTTATAACCTATAAATCAATACTTATTGTATGGAAAAAGAAATCAAAAGAACTCCATTGGGTGTTAAATCCTGGATTGGATTTATTCTTGTCGGATTAATAGGTCAGTTAGCCTGGGCGATAGAAAATCAATACATAAATCTATATGTATATTCTCAAACCGGAGATGCCTCATATATAAATTACATGACGACGTTTTCTGCTATAGTGGCTGCTATCACTACTTTAGTTGTCGGACCTCTTTCAGATAAATTAGGCAAAAGAAAACCGATAATTGCCATAGGTTATATGCTTTGGGGAGTCTCGGTTGCCTTATTTGGGGTTGCTTCTTATACAATATTAATAAAAGGTGGATTAAACCCAACACAAGCTATTATGTGGGTCGGCATATTGAATGTTACAATCGACTGCATCATGACTTTATTTGGCTCAACTAGCAATGATGCCTGCTATTCCTCTTATATTACTGATCAAACAGATGAAACAAATAGGCCAATGGTTGAATCTGTCATATCAATTCTTCCATTAATCGCTTTAGCATTAATGATGGGATTAGGCTTGATATTAGGAGTTCCAGGAAGCAAGGGGGAAGGTGAAACCCAAAGCGAATTTGCTTCTAGAATTGCTACACCTTGGCTATATTTCTTTATCATTGCAGGCGCCTTGACCTTTATTGTTGGATTAGCATCTTTCTTCTTGTTAAATAAAGACAAGGCAGAGATAAAAAGAGATGATGGATTCTTATCTAATTTCATCTATGGATTTAGACCTTCTTCAATAAAAAATAACAAGAGATTCTATTTATGTCTTCTTTGCTTCTTCTGCTTTAATATCGCAATCGATTCATTCTTACCTTATTACCTAGTCTATTTCCAGGAAGGATTAGGAATAAATGGACTTAATTTCTATTTGGTAATGGGAATTATATTAATATTAGCTAGCGTATTTACGATTATCATTGGGATATTCATGGAGAAAATTGGGAAAGACAAAATCCTTTTCGCTTCCATAATAATCTTAGCCATTTCAAGTCTATCCTTATATTTTATAAAGAATATGATTGGCGCTACTATTGCAGGGGTATTCTTAATGAGTTCCTATCTAATTGGAACAACTGTATTAGGAGTTACTTTAAGAGATGAAACTCCGTTGGATAAGGTTGGATCTTTACAAGGAGCAAGGATGATAATGGCCGTCATGCTTCCAATGATTATTGGTTCAAATATTGCTTTGGCAGTATTCTCTAGCGAATATATCAATGAATTTGGTAACACCGCTTCTATGCCAGATAAAAATATGTTCCTAGTGACCTTAAGCGCAGCTTTATTAACTTTAATCCCAGCTTATTTCTTATTCTATTTCAAAAAGAAAAAGGCTAACTAAATCTTATTTTCTTTGATTAATTTATATAGCTTTTCATTTAATTTCTTATACACGTGTTCAACAAACCAAGGTTCATTTGATAATTTGTATATATCTTCGATAGGTGCCCACATAAGGCCTTTATTTTCATCACTTTTAATCTTTAATGGCTTGGTATCATCTGCTTCTAATAGATAAGTTAGATTAATATGGATATGACTAGATATATTCTCTCCTTTTTTAATATGAGAATTTACACATAAAGATTCCAAAGAGAAAATCCCATCCGATATACATCTAAATTCATCTAATCCACTTTCTTCTTTTGCTTCTTTAATCGCGACTTTTAGACAATCGATTTCATCGTCGCAATGTCCGCCAAGCCAGCTCCAGGAATTATAGATATTATGGAAACACAAAAGGACCTTATCCCTAGATTTATTAACAATCCAGCTAGAGGCAGTAAAATGTACAAGGGGATTTTTTCTAGAAAAGACATCCTCTTCTTTATCGAGGCATCTTAATATAAGTTCCTTGTCTTTTTCCTCTTCTTTATTAAAAGGGCTGAACCCCTGTATTTGTTTTCTTAAAGTTTCTTTGTCCATAATCAAATCCTAAAAGAAGAAATGATCTCCCTTAAATTAATAAAAACCTTAGCCAAAGGGAACCCATCTACTAAGCAATGGGAAGTAGTTATATTCAATGTTAAATGATATCTATTGTCTTCTTTTAATATAAACTTCCCCCACAATATCCTTGGGATTGATAAATTGTCATGATCCCCACTTGGAGTAGGATGCCTAAATGAAATTACATCTAAAATAGGTAAGCAAGATGCATAAAATACATTAGGTTCATTACATAAACTACATATATCTAAATCTGAACTAGGATCTAATTGCTTCGTCTTGGAATTTAGTTCAACTACCTTCTTATTAAAAAGAGAAAAGTCTTCTTCAAAAGTAGTACCAACATTCATATAAACATCTTCTTTAGTAAGGACAGTCCAAGTTGGATGGATGAGTTCATAATAATAGATATGTCCTTTTTCTTCCCTTAGATGCAATTCATAAACTGAATTAATCGCCTTAGTTAAACAATATAAAAACATAGGAAAAAAGCCTACATGGGTCGCTTCTTTTATGTTTATGAGGTTAGTAACATCGATATCGACATCTAACCCAAAAGAGGGATCAGGGAACTTAGAGAAATGGTAATATTGGTTCCTTTTCTTATATGTAGATAAATCTAGTTCTTCTTTCATATCTATTTGATTTTATTATATCTAGATAATTCTTCTAGGAATTCTTTCTTATCAGATTCGTTATAGATAATGTCTTTTTTATCTACATCAATAGAAATGATAGGAGATGCCTTATAAGAAGAATGTACCCATTCATCATATCCATCATAAAGGAATTTATAATAAGAGACTAATTCAGAATCTAGTTCAAATGACCTTCCTCTTTCCTTAATACGATTTAGAACCGTTTCAAATGACCCATGGAGATAAACCATTACGTCAGGAGATTTCTTTGGAAGAAGATTTAATTCATCCATCATCTCACTTAATAAGCCTTCATATAGATCCATTTCCATTTCATTTATGTTGCCTAATTCGAAATTCTTTTTGGCAAAATAATAATCTTCATAGATACTTCTATCCATAATCGCGTTGTCATTTTTCAAAGCTTCCTTAATCGCATGGAACCTTGAACGAAGGAAACTCAATTGGAGAAGGAATGGATATCTATATTTCTTCTTCTCCTCCTTACTAGAAGTATAAAACAAAGGCAAAACCTTGTTACCTTCAACAGATTCGTAATAGACTTTTAAACCAGTTTCTTTTCCTAACATCTTGGAAGCAGTAGTCTTTCCAATTCCAATCATTCCACCTACTATAACCACCATTATTGTCCCCTTAATCTATATTTATATATGGCTTAAGTTGTTCAACTAGCCAATCCTGGTCTTCCTTATTAAAGGAACAGGCACGTTTATTGCAGTCAACTTCTATAACAGGAGAATATTTATAGAAAGAATGGAACCACTTGTCATATCCTTCCCACATGAGGCGATGATGTCTTAAGCTAGGTTCATCTAACTCAAAATCCCTGCCTCTTTCTTTGATTCTATTAAGTACAGTTTCAAAAGAACCATGAAGATAAATCATGACTGATGGGGATTTAGAAGGAAGAGGAGGATAATCATTTGCAAGTTCCTCGAACATCTGTTGATAAATTGCTAACTCCAAATCGGAAATACGTCCTTCATCATGGATTGTTTTAGCAAAATATAAATCTTCATAGATGCTTCTATCCATGATTGATTCTTTATCTAGCTTTGCTTGCTTAATTTGCTTTAATCTAGATTGCAAAAAGGATAACTGAAGAAGAAAAGAATAACGATATTTCTCATTTTCTTCAGGAGTTGCCTTATAAAAAAGAGGAAGTATCTTGTTATCTTTTACAGATTCAAAATAAGTAGGTATGCCTAGGCGTTCCCCAAGCTTCTCAGCAAGGGTAGTCTTACCTAGTCCAATCATTCCGCCAATTACTATCATAGTTCACCTCTATATAGGAAAAACTCAACCCCTAAATTATCCGCTTAGAGAATAAAAAGTCACCTAGAAATTTACAAAGAGAATATAAATGCAGATAGACAAACATATAATTACTTAAGAAAGCACTTACAAATTCGAAAAAATCTAGACAATGCAAAAAGTTACATTTTTTAAGTTTCCTAATGCCATTTTTTGTTTATAATATTTTGATGTGGACAAAATTAAACACATTAAAAGTGACATATCTCATAGGTAGTGAAACACTTTTTTGCCATAAATTTGCCCATTTAGTTCATACTAACAAATATCTTTAGGAGGATAAAACGTATGAAAAAATCTGCACTTTTGTTACTTAGTGCCTCTTTCCTCACTCTTGTCGCCTGTGGCGAAAACGGCAATGATGACGCTCTTAAAATTGCCCTAGTTACCGACTCTGGTACCTTAAACGACCACAACTTCAACCAAACCTCTTGGGAAGCCGTCAATGATTGGGCTGTCACAAATGGTGGCGGCACAGTCGAGAACAACATTGTAAGCAATGGTTCTATCCATACAATGTATTACCAACCAACTTCCTCTTCTGCCGAATTCACCACTGCCGAACGTGTTGCAGCCGTTGAAGCCGCTGTTGAATGGGGAGCCAAATTCGTTGTCCTTCCTGGATATCTATTCCAACCAGTCGTCAAACAAGTCCAAAGCCGCTACAAAGATGTTTGCTTCCTTGCGCTCGACTGCGTTAACCAAGACTCCGATAACGGCTATGCCGAATATGAATTGGGAAACAATGTCTCCATGACCCAATACCAAGAAGAACAAGCTGGGTTCCTTGCTGGCTATGGTGCCGTTAAAGATGGATTAACCAAATTGGGCTTCATCGGTGGCATGGCTGTCCCAGCCGTCCAAAGATATGGATATGGATATGTCCAAGGAGCCGAAAAAGCTGCTGCTGAACTTGGTTTAGCAGACGGTTCAGTCAAGATGGATTATTACTACGCCGGAGCTTTTGCCTCCACTACCGAAGCAACCGAATTTGCCACCAGCTGGTATAACAATGGAACCGAAACCATATTTGCCTGCGGCGGTGCTGTCTATAATTCAGTCACCACTGGTCTAAGCCAAGCCACAAATAAAGATGGAAAGACCTGGATTGGCGTTGACACTAACCAACACGCCGACACCTCGATCAAGCCAGACGGAACTAGAGAAAAACTATTAACCTCTGCCATGAAGGGTTTAGGCACCTCTATCAAAGAAGCGTTGACTTCCTGGAAAGGCAACGAAAACAAATTCGATGCAAAGCATGCTGCCAAAATCCAAACCCTTGGAATCAATCAAGATGCAGTCGCTCTCCCAACCGAAGCCACCACCGGCGATAAAGGATGCTGGGGATTCAAGACCTGGACCGAAGCCGACTATGCAAAATTGGTCGCTGACATGAAATCTGGAGCTGTTACCGTTTCTAACGATACAAGCAAAGCCCCAACAACTGTCAAAGTCACTGCAACCTACCACAACAAATAATTAGCTAAGGGGGCAGGCATTCCTGTCCCCTTTTTCTCTAAAGGAGTCGCTTATGGAAGAAAACGTTCTTGAACTTTCTCATATTTGCAAATATTTTCCAGGAATTAAGGCCAATGATGATATTTCCCTTACCTTAAAAAAAGGCGAAATACATGCTTTGCTTGGGGAAAATGGTGCAGGAAAGTCTACCTTGATGTCAATGGTATCCGGATTATATAAACCTACTTCTGGCGACATTATCCTTAATGGCGAAAAAATAACTATCTCCGACCCCCACCAAGCCTGTGCCCTAGGCATTGGGATGGTGCATCAGCATTTCATGCTTGTAGGTATTTTTTCAGCATTAGAAAACATAATTCTTGGAGAAGAGCCAACCGGACACTTTGGATATATAAAGCCAAAGGAAGCTAGAGAAAAACTAGAGGAATTGTGCAAGAAATACAATTTCCATATCGACCTGGACGAAAAAATAGATGATATGTCTGTCGGGGAGCAACAAAAAGTCGAGATACTAAAGATTCTCTACCGTAATTCCAATATCTTGATTTTTGATGAACCTACCGCTGTTTTGACCCCACAGGAAATAACGGATTTAATGATTTCTTTGAGGAACCTAGCAAATGAAGGGAAGTCCATCCTCTTCATTTCCCATAAATTAAATGAAATCATGGAAGTATCCGACAGGGTTTCGATATTAAGAAAAGGGAAGTATATCGGTACACTAGTTACAAAAGATACAACTAAAGAAGAATTGTCTAAATTAATGGTCGGAAGGGAAGTTCAGCTCGTAACAGAAAAAGAAGAGTCTAAGCCAGGAAAAGAAATACTTACCGTCTCTAATTTAACTGTCTTTAATCCAGAAAAAAGGAAAGATACGGTAAAGGATGTTTCATTCTCAATTAGGGAAGGTGAAATCGTTTGTCTAGCCGGTATCGAAGGAAATGGACAAAGCGATTTGATATATGCCTTAACTGGATTATGCAAGGCTAAACAAGGCGAATTAGTACTTCATCATGTAAAGAATCCTAAATACAAAGAAGGTGGCAAGGAAGAAGAATATATCAATGCCCATCTAGAGAAATTAAGCGTTAGGAAAAGAGCCCTTGCCGGATTAAGCCACATTCCAGAAGATAGACATAAATATGGTTTGGCATTAGATTTTTCTTTAGCGGATAACCTAGTTTTGCAACGTTATTTCCAAAAGCCATTCAATATGTTTGGCATAAGAAATAAAAAAGAAATAAATGAATATGCGAATAGATTAATCGAAGAATACGATATCCGCTCTTCACTTGGTTCAAAAACTATTGTTAGATCGATGTCCGGAGGAAACCAACAGAAGGCCATAATTGGAAGGCAGCTAGATTTGGGCGCCCCGCTTTTACTAGCCGTCTCCCCCACTAGAGGGCTTGATGTTGGTGCGATTGAAAAAATCCATAACCAATTAATAGACTCTAGAGACAAAGGAAAGGCAGTCTTGCTAGTGTCGCTAGAATTAGACGAGGTCATGAATCTTAGCGATAGGATTCTAGTGATGCACGAAGGGGAAATAGTTGCTGAGCTAAATCCAAAGGAAACCACAATCCAAGAAATCGGACTTTATATGTCCGGGGCTAAAAGGCAAGAAAGGAAAGGTGAATAGAAATGGATAAAATCAAGAATTTCTTTTCCAAGGCTTGGAAAGCCATATGTTCTTTCTTCGTTAATATATTCAATCCTTTCTTTGTCAAATTAGGCAAGACTATCTGGAAGGGACTTAGATATGTATGTGTCCCGATTGCCAAAGGAGTTTCCTGGCTATTCTCGTTTGGGGCAACAAAAGCGATTGCATCTAGTGTCATTTGCGTCTTAATAGGCTTATTGGCTGGATTCATAGTCATGCTTATTAGAGACCCAGAAAATTGTTTCCGTGGTTTATCAGTACTTATTACTTCTGGTTTCTCCAAAAAGAGTTCCATCTCCCATGTATTAATGAATATGACTCCGATGATGTTAGCGGGTTTATCAATATCTTTTGCCTTCAAACTAGGCTTATTCAACATTGGGATTACTGGTCAATTAACAATGGGTGCCTTCCTTGCCTTTATTGTTTCCTTTAATGGCGGTAATTGGCTAGCCTGTATGTTAGTTGCCTTGCTTGGAGGTGCTGCTGTTGGGGCAATTTCAGGTATATTAAAAGCTAAATTCAATGTTAATGAAGTTCTTTCTGGCATCATGCTTAACTGGATTGTCTATTACTTAACTTCCTTAATAGGACAGCAATTGCCAGAAAATTGTATCGATTATTATAACAAAGCCCAGTTAGCCAAAATGGGAATACAAGGAAGAATGCCTTCTTTATTTGGCCCAGATAGCACTTTCTATGGAGTTACCTGGGGATTAATAATTGCAATTGTTATTTGTTTGATATTCTTCTTTATACTAAAGTTCACCAAATTCGGGTTCGAGATGAAATTATGTGGATCAAATAAATTTGCCGCTAAATACGCCGGTATTAACCAAGACCAAAAGATAGTCTTATCATTGCTTCTTTCTGGTGCGATTGCTGGGATTTGCGGATATTTGGTTTTCTCTAATCCTTCTTCCCCAAAAGCCTTCACATATAATTCGCTCGATGGGGTCATGATTGCCGATGGATTCAATGGTATTTCGGTTGCCCTTATTGGCCAAACTGATCCAATAGGATGTATCTTCTCCGCCTTCTTCATTAATTACATAACCGAAGCCCAGACTAGAATCGTCAATGTCTCGATTCTATATAGTAAATACTACATGGAGCTTATTAGGGCCGTTATTGTCTATGTCGCTTCTTTATCTGCTTTATTTATTACTCTTATTAGAAGAAGCAATATCAAGCATAAAGAAGCAATAGATGCTTCATTCAAGCAATTATTCTCTAGAAAAGCAAAGGAGGCCAAATAAGATGGAATTATTATCTATGTTAAATGTCTATGTCGATATCTCCACTGCTGCATGGGGCTCGATAATATTCCTATTCATTGTCTTTGGAGTTGGATTTACCCTTGGTTCTTTTGGAGGTATGTTTAGCGAGTGTTCCGGTATCATCAACATCTCTCTCGATGGCTCGATGTTAGTAGGAGCTTTCTCAGGAATCTTATTTATCCAACAAATATATGGATGGATGGAAGGAAATGCTTTATTAAACAATTGGTTCTTTGTTAATTTCATCTATATACTAGGAATGCTGATGTCAATTTTAGTCGGCGTGGCCTTCTCTTTCTTGCTCTCATTCATATCAATTAAATTCAAGGCTGACCAAACTATCGTCGGTACGGCAATGAATTCCCTTGCGGCTGCCATCGTATTGATCCTAAATACAATCCACCTTGCAAAAGATGAACCAAACATGAATACTTCCATGTCATTCAATGTCATGAATTACAAAACAGAATCGGCTTTCTTCAACGGAGCATTCTCTAATATAAACATAACGGTTCTAATCGGAATCATCTTGATATTTGTCTTGATATTCCTAATCAACAAGACTAGATTCGGATTAAGACTTAGGGCGTGTGGGGAAAACCCTGCCGCTGCCGATTCGGTTGGTATCAATGTCAACAAGATGAGATATATATCCACTGCGATAGGCAGTGCCTCTGCTTCCATTGGCGGGTTTATCATCTTCTCTTGTCTAAGGTTAGGTGAATGGAACTTAGCTTCTGGTGTATTTGGATATGGGTTCTTGGTATTGGCTATTGAAATTCTAGGCAACTGGAAGGCTATCAATATTACATTGGCATCATTATTCTTTGCTGCTTTCTTTGCCTTATCTAACTTCATGGTTACAGCCTTTTCTGGAAGCTGGAATAATCCAATCAATTCCAAAGCCTTCTATAACATGCTTCCATATCTATTAGCATTCCTCTCCCTTATTATCTTCTCTAAAAAGAGCCATGCTCCAAAAGCAGAAGGTATTCCTTACGATAAATCTTCTAGGTAATTAATAATCTAGATTAGTTATAATGAATCTATGAAGAATGTTTTGTTTTGCCTAGATTCTTTTAAAGGAACTTTATCTACTTTTGATATCATCAATATTTCAAAAGAAGTTATTGATAATAAATATAAATCCTATTTCAATGGGATTTATTTACCTATTGCAGACGGAGGCGAAGATAGTCTAGATATTATTTCGACTATCCTAGAAGGAAAGACGATATATGTTAATTCTATCGATGCTGAATATAATTCGATAAATGCCCCCTACTTCATATCTAAAGATAATGATATCTATATAGAAGTCGCTAAGATTATTGGACTTCCATACCTAACAAATAAGATACCTCCGATAGAGAGAACTTCTAAAGGAATTGGGATAGTTATTTTAGATGCATTAAAGCATAATCCTAGATCGATTAATATATTTCTAGGCGGAAGTTCTACAAATGAAATGGGGATAGGTTTACTTTCCTATTTAGGGGTGGATTTTAATATTAAGGGAGAGTTGACTGCTAAAAACATTAAGGACGTGTATTCATTTAATATAGAAAAACTAAAAGAAAAGATTAAAGGAATTAAGTTTAATTGCTTTTGCGATGTTACTAATCCTTTAACTGGATTTAACGGGGCTAGTTATATATTTGGAGCACAAAAAGGATATAATAAAGAAGAAATCGAATTTCTTGATAAATCATTCATCCACTTCTCTTCAATGATTAAGAAAGAGTTAGGAAAAGATTTGACTAATATTCCTTCTTTAGGCGCATCAGGAGGATTAGGGGGTTGTTTTTATTCTTTTTTTGATGCTGAAGTTAAATTAGGGATAGATAAGATATTAGATTTAAATGATTTTAATAAATATGCATCCAAAGCAGATTTAATTATTACGGGAGAAGGTGGCTTTGATAGCCAATCATTAAATGGAAAGACTATAAACGGAATATTGAAACGTATTGATAAAAATAAGCTTGTAATAATATGTGGCAAATCAAAAATAAGCGACCCGTTATATCGAATTTATAAAACTTCAGATGAAATAAAGTCTATTGAATATATTAAAGAACATGCGAAAGAATTATATAGAAATGCCTTAATAAAAGTCTTAGATGATTTTATCTAACGTAATTAAGCACTTCTTCTAATATAGATGCAGGTATATCGTCACCTATCTCTAGGTTATTGTTCCTATCTTTAGCCTCGAATAAAGTGATGTTATATCCTTTATAGATAATCCTGGTTTTAATCTTGATTTCGATTCTATTAATCATGAATCCATTAGTAAGGAAATCATAAAGGCAACTTTCTTCGTCTTTCCAGACATCTTGGATGCAATTTTCATCAAGCAAGACATTGACTGGCCTAATTATCTTGTTGTCTTTTCTCCATTTTGGGGCGCCTTTATGCACTAAAGAAGCTGGTTTATAAGTCTTTCCTTCATCGAAAGAAGTTTCCCTAAATCTAAGGATATTGTTTTCTTCTTGTTTCTCATTCGCGCAGACGATATAGAAATCCTTTTGGAAAGATCTCTCTACTACAATCGAATTATCTTCTAGTTTCTTTAATCCTTCTTTTGAATTTACGGGGTAGAGATTTTTGCTTAAATACAAATTGCCTGACCTAAGTTCAGCAAAAGACATGTCATTATCTAAAACTAAATCAGCCTTGCTTCTAGAAGGAAGGATTGTCTGTCTATAGCTATCCATGATGGAAGAGAAATATAACTTAGCAGTAAAGGAAGTTGATGCACTTGTTGAACCCATATCCCTAATAAGACGTCTAAGGAATAATGATTTAGGATTGCCATCAATGAAATTCTTTACTATTTCTATTCCTTTTAATTCATCTAATAGTTCATCATTTAAAGCATATATACCTTCAACAATGATAAAAGAGCATTCATCTCCATTGATGATGGAATTGGATTTAATTCTTTCAGAGACAACTTTTGAATATAGCTTCTCTTCAACCGTCTTTCCTTTTAATAAATCCTTGATATCACGGCTAGCCTCTTTTAAATCATAGACACTAGGTTCATCGAAATTTAATTTAGA